>CBDTTW010000058.1:0-16696 GCA_965363675.1 uncultured Rhodothermaceae bacterium | reverse complement strand
CCTGCGCTGAAAAAGCCGGGGCCGCCGCGCGCCGCCCTTGCCGAGGCGGAGCCCCGCGCCGCTGCGGCCGAGTATGCGCCGCACCCCGCGCTCGCCGCGCCCCACCCGGCCGAGCATTTCGCGCCGCACCCCGCCCTGACGGATCATTTTGCGCCGCACCCGGCCGAGCAGGCCCTGCGCGCCGGGCCGCTTGGGCGCGCCGCCGAGCCTGCCGAGGCGCGCCTGACCGTCATTCCGGGCAGCCGCCCCCCCGGCTACGCCTCCGCGAGCGGCCTGTTCGCCGCGCCCGCCCTGCGGCGCGTGCCGCCCCCCTCCGAGCGCCCGGCGCCGGCGCCCACGCCCCCCGCCGAGACGCCCCCCGAGGAAGCGCCAAGCCCGGCGCTGCGAAGCCTGCTCGGCCTCTGGCCGGACTACGTCCAGGAGATCATGCAGGAACGCAAGCGCCTCGGGAGCATGCTGCAACAGGCGGCCCCCCGGACGCTCGCCTCGGGCGGCCTGCTCACGCTCGGGGTGCCCGACGACTTGCACGGCGCCACCCTCGAAAACGAGTCGGCGTTTCTGCTGGAGCAGCTCCGCCCGCACGTCGGGGCGCAGGTGCGGCAGTTCCGCTTCGTCGTCGAACCGCGCCAAGCCCTCCGGCAACGCGCCGCCGAGGACGACCCGCGCGAGGCCTTCGAGCGGTGTTGCAAGGAAAGCCCCACCCTGCAAGCCATCATCGACCAGTTCGGCGGCGAACCCATCTGGTAGGGCCGCCCCTACGGCGGCTTGTCGAAGCCCCCGCGATTGAGCGTATCTTTGTGACGGCGCGACGCCCTGCGCGCGCGGCCGCCCCTTTTCAACGCCGATCCGGCCCCGACCCTACGGTGAGTTTATGCTAGGTGGACAAAACATGGCCGACATGTTCGGCAAAATGGCTGAAATGCAGCGCAAGATGGCCGAGGCGCGCGAGGCCCTCGCCGCCAAGACCGTCAGCGCCGAAGCCGGCGGCGGCATGGTCAAAGTGACGGCCAACGGCGCCCTGCGCATCACTTCGCTCAAGATCGACCCTGAGGCCGTGGACCCCAACGACCTCGAAATGCTCGAAGACCTGGTCATCGCCGGCGTCAACAAGGCGCTCGAAGCCGCCTCGGCCCTGGCGACGCAGGACATCTCGGACGCGGCCGGCTCGATGCTTCCCCCCGGCCTCGACCTGAGCCAGTTCGGCCTGTAGCGCCCGCCGCCTTCGCCCGCAAGGGTGCGACACTACCCTGTCGCACCCTTGCGCTATCTTGACGGGCCGCTTGAACCCCGCCCCATGCATGCCACTTCCGAATCCGTAGAAGCCCTCGTCGAGCAGCTTACCAAGCTGCCCACCGTGGGCCGCAAAACCGCCCAGCGCCTGACCTCGTACGTGCTCAAGATGCCGCGCGAGGAGGTCGTGGAGCTGGCCCGCGCCCTCGTGGCCGTTAAGGACCGCGTCAAGTACTGCTCGGTTTGCTTCAACGTGACCGACCACGACCCCTGCCCCCTCTGCGCCTCCGACCGCCGGGACCATGCCACGGTCTGCGTCGTGGAGGAGCCCAACGACGTGATGGCGCTGGAGCGCGCCGGCGAGTTCCGGGGGGTGTACCATGTGCTCGGCGGCGTCATCTCGCCGCTCGACGGCGTCGGGCCGGACGATCTGCACGTGCGCGAGCTGGTCGCTCGCGTGGCTGCCTCGCTGGCGCCTCCGGAGGAGGGGGCCGCCGCCGCGCCCATCCAGGAACTCATCCTCGCCATGAACCCCAACGTCGAGGGTGACACGACGGCGTATTACCTCTCGCAACTGCTCAAGCCCTTCGGGGTGCGCATTACACGCATCGCCCGGGGGCTGCCCATCGGCGGCGACCTGGAGTACGCCGACGAGGCCACCCTGATGCGCGCGCTCGAAGGCCGCAACCCCGTGTAGCGCCGCCGCGTCCGGCGTCCCCTCATGTTTTTCGAAAAAGGGACAAAGCATCCGGGGCGCCTTTTTTGCTATTGAAGCGCGCAGGGGGGCGCCGTACTTTCCCTGCGACGGTCCGCCGCTCGGCGAGACGGTCCAAATCTATTATCTGAAGCAGTTAAACCACGGGCGTCTATCGGCACTTCTTGCTACTAACGTAAGTCCTGCAAGCCCCTTTTCAGCGCAGTGCAACCGGTCGGGCCGCTGTGCGCCCGGCTGGGCTTCGGGCTTGTTCAAGCAACCGTCAGTCTCCGGAACTACGTGCCTTTTCGACGCGCGATGGCTTCTACTCAACCGCCGGCACGGCGGCGGCCGCGCCGCTACGGCGCAGGCGTAGCGTGCGTATTCCTGCTGGTGCTGGCCCTGATGAGCACGGCCTCCCGAGGCCGCGACGGCCGCTGGTACGGGCCCCGGCAGTACCTCGCCGCCCGCGCCGACACCGACACGACCGCCCTGCGCACGGACAGCCTTTCCCTCGACCGCCTCGCCGCCGACACGCTCGGCCTCGACAGCCTCTCCCGGGGCGCCGCCCCGGCCGACTCGGCCTTCGGCGCCGCGACGGCTGACTCGGTGCGCGCCGACTCGGCCCTGGCCGCCGGCGACTCGGTGCGCGCCTTGCAATACCTGCCTCGCTTCAGCGGCGACCGCTTCGCCGCCTCGCCGGTCATGCGGTCGGCCCGGCCTCTGGGGGCGCGCTTCGGCTCGTACTGGCGCACCGAAGTCGAACTCGACTCGGCCGGCGCCCTCGAATACACCGCCCGCGAGCGCGTCGGCGGCGCCGACATCCGCTACCCCATCAAGATCGGCCTGGACGCCTACCGTGAAGCCCGCTACGAGTCCGGGCTGACCTCGAACTGGCTCAGCCTCGTCGAGCAGCACGAGCGCGTGCGCCAGATGCAGCAGCGCGGCGGCCTCGGCGTAAGCATCGTCGTGCCGGGCGGCCGGTCGAGCGCCTTTTCGACCATCTTCGGCAAAAACGAAGTCGATCTCCGCGTGACCGGCCAGGCCTACATCCAGGCGGGCTTCGACCACCGCAAAAGCGAGCAGCAGGCGGCCCTCCTCGGCCGCTCCGGGCGCACCGACCCCACGTTCAAGCAGGACCTCAGCCTCGGCATCACCGGCTCCATCGGCGACAAGATGCGCGTGGACGTAAGCTGGGACACGCAGAACCAGTTCGACTACCAGAACCAGCTCAAGCTTCAGTACACGGGCTACGAAGACGAGATCATCCAGAACATCGAGGCCGGCAACGTTTTCCTCCAGACGCCCTCGACGCTCATCCGGGGCGGCCAGAGCCTGTTCGGCATCAAGAGCGAGTTGCAGATCGGCGGCGTGCGCCTGACGACGGTCGCCAGCCAGCAGGAAGGGCAGTCCAACAACCTCGCCATCAAGGGCGGCGCGCAGGAGGTGGTCTTCGACCTGCGCCCGACCGACTACGACGAGAGCACGCACTTCTTCCTGGCCTACTACTTCCGCAACCGCTGGGAAAAGGCGCTCTCGACGCCCCCCAACATCGTGCTGGCCAACGGCTTTGAGGGCATCACCGACATCGAGGTGTGGAAGCTCCAGCCGAACATCAGCCCCGAGGAGCAGGGCGCCCGCCAGGCCATCGCCCTCGTGGACCTGGCCGAGCAGCAGCAGGTGCTCACGGGCGCCAACGTCTACACCGAGGAAGCCCTGCCGCTGCCCACGCGCGACCAGTACACCGACGAGGAGATCCGGGGCACGCTCGCCGAAGGCACGCTCAACCCGGACGATTACCTCAAGTCGGCCGCCATGGACGTGCCGCTGCGCCCGAGCGACTACCAGAACGGTCTCTACAAGCCGCTCGTGCAGGGCCGCGACTACGACATAGACCCCATCCTCGGCTACCTCTCGCTCCGCTCGCGCCTCCAGGACAACGAAGCCCTCGCCGTTTCCTTTCGCTACAAGGTCGGCAACGAGGTCTACACCGTCGGCACGTTCGCCTCGGAGACCGGCGGCGCCGGCAGCACCCAGAACGACCGCCGCCTGGTGCTGAAGCTGCTGCGCCCGACGAATTTGCGCCAGCCCTCGCCCGCCGACTATTTCTCCCCGGCGGCCTGGTTCCTGGAGATGCGCAACATCTACCGCCTCCAGAGCTACAACATCAACGAATCCACGTTCGACCTCAACGTCGAGTACGAGCCGCCGGGCAAAAGCGCCTCGACGCGCCTGCCCGGCGTCGGCGGCGCGCAGACGCTGCTGCAACTGCTCGGCCTGGACCGCCTCAACACGGACGAAGCCCCCTCGCCCGACGACCGGTTCGACTTTCTCGTCAACTACACCATCGAGCCTTCCAACGGCCGCCTCATCTTTCCGTACCTCCAGCCGTTCGGCTCGCGCCTGGACCGCGTCATCACGCAGCTCGGCAGCGCCGAGGCGCAGGCCAACCGCGACTTGCTCGTCTTCAACCGGCTCTACCTGGAGAAAAAAGAAAACGCGCAGAAGGACACGCAGCGCGACGTGTACCGCATCCGGGGCGCCTTCCAGGGGTCGATCCAGTCGTACTACGACCTCGGCGCCTTCTCCGGCATCATCCAGGGCTCGGTGCGCGTCACCTCGGGCGGCACTCCGCTTCAGGAAAACGCCGACTACATCGTCGATTACACCGGCGGCACCGTCACGATCACCAACCCGAGCTACCTTACGGCCGGCCGCGACATCGACATCACGTACGAGAGCAACTCGTTCCTGAACATCCAGAAGAAGACGCTCATCGGCGCCCGCGCGGACTACCAGATCAGCGACCGCATCGGGCTGGGGGCCACGCTCATGCGCCTGAGCCAGAAAAGCCCCGTGGACAAGTTCCGCCTGGGCGAGGAACCCGTCTCGAACACCATCTGGGGCATCGACGGCCAGCTCGACTTCGAGCCGCGCTGGCTCACGCGCGCCGTCGACCTCTTGCCGCTCATCCAGACGAAGGAGCCCAGCGCCATCAACATCACGGGCGAGTTTGCGGCCCTGCGGCCGGGGCACACCGAGACCATCGCCTTCGCGCAGGCCCGCCGCCGCCTCCAGAAGCTCAAGGGGGACGCCCGCCGCGACTTCAGCGAGGACGAGCTTTCCGGCGTCTCCTACGTGGACGACTTCGAGGGCTTCGAGAACACGCTTTCGCTCAAGCAGCCGGGGGCCTGGCTGCTCTCGGCCGCCCCCGACTCGGTGCCCGCCGTAGACCGGCTGCCCGGCGACCCGGCCGCCCAGACCGGCTCGCAGTACGTGCTCCAGCGCAACGACTGGCGCAGCACCTTCGGGTGGTACCAGATCTCCTCGACGCTGCTCCAGCAGCTCGGGCTGCGCAACGCCTCGCCGGCCACCAACGTCGTCCTCGTGGACTCGGTGCTCAACAAAAACGTCAAGACCACCAACGAGCGCTACCTGAACACGCTCGACCTGTACATCCACCCGCGCGAGCGCGGCCCGTACAACTACAACACGCGGTTCGACGAGTTCTACCGGAACCCCCGCCTTGCCTGGGGCGGCATGACGCAGCGCTTGCCCGAGGGCTACACCGACTTCGACCTCAAGAACATCGAGTTCATCGAGTTCATCTTCCGCCCCTTCAGCGAAGCCGAGGGCGGCGACGCCGGCAAGGACGCCAAACTCTACCTCGACCTCGGCTCCATCTCGGAAGACCTGATCCCTAACGGCAAGATCAACACCGAGGACGCGCTCGAAACCGACAACATCAGCCGCGCTTCCCTCGACATTCTCAAGCGCAGCCGCCTGCCGGAGGGCCTGCGCAACCAGACGATCAACATCGACAAGAACACCCGGCGCACCGAGGACCTCGGCCTCGACGGCCTGGCCTCCTATGACCCCTCGCTCTACGTCGATACCGAGGGGCGCGAGCTTTCGGAGCAGTCGGAGTTCAAGTTCTTCCTCGACGCGCTCAATCCGGACGCCCTCCCCGACGCCAAGTACCGCGCCGAGATCCAGAAGGCCCGCCGCGACCCCTCCGGCGACGACTATCAGTACTACCTCAACGACCGCTTTTTCACCGACAACACGCTCTACCCCGAGGGGGCCTCGCTCCAGCAGCGGTTCAGCCACTTTTTCCCCGGCCTGGAGCTGAACTCGTACCAGGGACAGACCGAGCTGGCGAAGGACCTCTCCAGCCAGCCGCGCGGCAACTCCCGCTACCCCGACACCGAGGACATCAACCTCAACTCGTCGGTGGACCTGGACAACAGCTATTTCCAGTATGAAATCCCGCTCAGCCTGAACGAGCTGGCCCGGCAGGCGCAGGAGTCCGAGACCGACGACTACATCGTCACGGAACTCATCAACGGCAGCGGCCGCCCCTCCGGCTGGTACCAGGCGCGCATCCCGGTGCGGCGCTTCACCCGGCGCGTGGGCGACATCCAGGACTTTTCGCTCATCGAGTCCATCCGCATCTGGACGACGGGCCACGAAGCCCCGGCCACCATTCGCTTTGCCACTTTCGAACTGGTCGGCACGCAGTGGCAGAAATCCACGGTCATCGCCGGGGCGCTCGACGACCCGACGGCCCGCGTCGATTCGACGGCGCGCCTGACGATCTCCAGCATCAACAACGAAGAGAACGCCGACCAGTACCGTCCGCCCAATGAAGCCGTCGTCAGCCAGACGCGCTCGACGGTCGGCCAGACCGAAGACCAGCGCGAGCAGTCGATGCTCATCCGCGTCGAGAACCTGAAGCCGGGCCAGCAGACGGGTATCTTCAAGCCGTTCCAGGGCAAGCCGCTCGATTTGCTCAAGTACCACAGCCTGCGCATGTTCACCCACCTGGACGGCAAACTCGGCGACGGCACGTCGCTGGGGCAACTGGCCCTTCAGGACCTGGAGGAAGCCCGCTCGAAGGCGCGCCTGTTCATCCGGATCGGCTCGAACGAAACCAACGACTACTACGAGTACGAGCAGCCCCTGACGCCCTCGCCCTACGGCGACCTTTCGCCGGACGCGCTCTGGCAAACGCACCGCCTCTACAACGGCGAGTTCGTGGACCTGAACTCGGTCGTGGTGGACCTGGGGGCGCTCAACCGCTTGCAGATCGCCCGCGACACCCCCGACGCGTCCGGGCGCGCCTTCCCCCGCGACAGCGTGTACTACAACCTCGACGCTTCGGGCATGGTGCGCCCCGGCGCCCCGGACGCGGCCGAGTTTGCGCCCCCCGGCACGCGCCTGGCCGTCAAGGGCACCCCCTCGCTGAGCCGCGTCAACACCATCGTCATCGGCGTGCGCAACCCGAACGACCCGCGCGCCTCGGGCGCCGCCGACGAGCTGCTCGACGCCTCGGTATGGGTCAACGAGCTGCGCGTGGCCGGCTACGACGCCACCGGCGGCCGCGCCGGCCTGCTCAACGCCGACTTTGCCCTGGCGGACTTCGGCCAGATCCGGGGCAACTTCCAGCTTCAGACCGACGGCTTCGGCGAGCTGTCGAGCACCCTCGACGACCGCGACCAGTCCTCGTTCCAGAACTGGGGCGTCATCGCCGACCTCAAGCTCGACAAGTTCGTGCCGGCCAAGTACGGCTGGTCCGTGCCGGTCTCCGTGCAGCTCCAGTCCAACACGTCCACGCCGCGCTACTCGCCGAGCCGCGCCGACGTCCAGCTCGACCAGATCCTGGCGGGCATCGAGGACAAGAACCTGCCGGCCGACCAGGAGCAGCAGCTCAAGCGCGAAGCCCTGGAGACGGCGCAGAACTACAACTTCACCCGCTCGGTGACCGGCCGCCTCCAGAAAACCGGCTCCGACTCGCGCGTGCTGCGCAACACCCTCGACGGGCTGAGCCTGAACTACTCCTACACCGACACCGACGCGCGCAACCCGAGCCTGCGCGAGAGCGACTCGTGGCGCTGGATGACGGGGGCCTCCTACCGCTTCGCCATGCGCCGCCCGCGCACCCTGCGGCCGTTCTGGTTCACCGACGAGGTTCCTATCCTCGGGCTGCTCGGCGACTTGCGTTTCAACTACACCCCCCAAGCCGTCAACCTCTCGGGCACGGCCACCCGCGACTTCGGCTTCTCGCAGGAGCGCCGCGACGAGCTGCGCGAGGGCGCTCCCACCCGGCCCGAGGACGCGCTGCCCGACCTGGTGGCCTACCCGCTCCGCGAGCAGCACGCCTTCACGCACCGCCGCACGGCCTCGGTGCAGTACAACCCGTTCCAGTTCCTCAACCTCGGGTTCGACACGGGCACCGACCAGAGCCTCAACCGGGCTTCTGTCGATACGCTCTTCAGCGTGATCTACCGCGACTCGACGGCCCAAGCCTTCGGCGAGCCCGTCGTGGGGACGAGCCTGGAGCAGGCCCTGGCCCAGGGCCTCATCGACGCCGAGGCCGAGCGCGACGGGCGCGCCTACGAAGTCACGCGGCTGAACCTCGTGCCTACGGGCAGCGTGGTCACGCGCCTGTTCAACGGCGCCGCCAGCCCTCGCACCGACCGCTACACACAGCGCTTTACGGCCACCTTCCAGCCGCGCTTCGGCAAAAACCTCGACTGGATGATCGTCCAGCCGGTCAGCTACAACGTGGACTACTACTGGACGAACGGCTCGGTGGCCCGCAACACGGGCGCCGCCGTCGGCTCGCGCGTGGAGCTGCGCGGCGGCCTGACGCTCCAGCCGCAAGAGCTGTGGCGCAAGTTCGACTTCTACAAAAACCTGGAACGCAAGCAGCTCGACACGCAAGCCGCGAAGAAAAGCGCCCGCGAGGCCCGCAAAAACACGCGCGCCGAGGCCAAGCGCCTCCGGGCCGTGGAGCGCGAAGCGCGCCGCCTGGAGGAGGAAGCCCGCGCCGCCGCCGGCGACTCGCTCGCCGCCGACGCCGTGGACGTGCTCACGACGCGCCCCCCGGGGGCCGCCGGCGCCCCGCTCGAAGAAGCCGCCCCCGCCGACACCACCGGCGGCGGCTTCCGGCTGCCCCTGCCCAGCGCCGCCGGCCTCTACCGCCGCCTCGTGCTGGCCGTCACCGGCCTTTCCGACCTGAGCATCCTCTACCAGAACAGCCAGTCCTCCGCCTCGACCAACGTCGGCCTGCTCATGGAGAACGGCGAGGTCAAGACGCAGCATAGCCTCTGGGACGCCATCCACGGCGAGGGGCCTTCGGCGGCGTACCGCTTCGGCCTCGACCGGCGCGTGCCGCTCTACGACCGCGCCATCCTCTCCTCGGTGCAGGCCACCGACGCGCTCACGAGCACCCAGCGCGTGCAGGCCCGCGCTACGCTCCAGCCCTCGCGCAGCCTTCAGGTCAACCTCAACTGGTCCGTCGATTGGGGCAACGACGAAGACATCAGCTACCGCCTCATCGACGAGAGCGGGCTGCTCAGCACCGCCGTCACCGAAGCCGGAACCAACCGCGCCTCGGTGTGGGCCTTCCGCGCCGACTACGGCGCCCTGCTCGAAAAACAGTTCCGCGCCTACCTCGCGGACTGGCAGGCCGGCGGCATGCAAGACGAGTTCGGCGACGAGAACGGCGACAACCGCGTCGTGCTGACCAACAACACCGTCACCGAGGACTTTATCAGCAGCTTCGTCACCGGCTCCGGCACGCTCGACGGCAAAGGCTTCCTGCCGCTGCCGATGCCTTCCTGGACCGTGGCGTACACCGGCCTCTCGGAGTGGCCCATCATTCGCCGCCTCGTCAACTCGGCCAGCCTGCGGCACGGCTACTCGGCCGAGTACGCGACCGACTTCCGGACGAACGCCGCCGCCTTTGCCGCCGACCCGCTCTCGACGTTCAACCTCGGCAACCAGCTCGTCACGTTCCGGCTGCCCTACTACGAGGCCGGGGCCATCCGCATCAACGAGCGCTTCAGCCCGCTCGTCGGCGTCGATATGTCGCTGGGCCGCATGAACACCACGGTTTCCTGGAACAAGTCCAGCACCTACTCGCTCAGCCCGACCACGGCCTCCGTGAGCGACATGAACACCAACGAGATCGCCGTCACGGCCAGCTACCAGCGCCAGGGGCTCCGGCTGTTCTTCATGCCGGGCCGGCGCCTCAACAACCGCATCGGCCTGAGCCTGACGGGGGCCTACGCCAAAACGCAGGACCTGACGTACAACCTCAACAAGGCCATCACCGACGCCATCGCAAGCTACCGCCAGTCCTCCGCCGACTTCGACGTGCAGTCGGTCATCAACACCGGCAACCGCGACTTCCTGACGGACATCGCGCGCCTGAGCGTCACGCCGAAGATCTCGTACCAGTTCAGCAACCGCGTCTCAGCCGACTTCACGCTCAAGTACGAGAAGTTCATGGGCGACAACCGCCAGCTTTCGTACACGAACATCAACGGCAACTTCAACGTGCGCGTCAGCATCTCGAACTGAGCGCCCCCGAGCCCTATGAGCGAGCAAACGCGGCGTGTGACGGTGTGCAGCCTCGGCCGGACCGGCTATCAGGAAGGCTGGGACTTGCAGAAGCAGATTCAGGCGCGGCTCGTCGAGATCCAGCGCGCCCCGGAGCCCGCCGGCCCGCACCCCGGCCATGTGCTGCTGCTGGTCGAGCATCCGCACGTCTACACGCTCGGCAAAAGCGGCAACGAGGCTAACCTGCTGCTCACCGAGGCCGAGCTGGCTGCGCGCGGCGCGGCGTTCTACCGCATCGACCGCGGCGGCGACATCACGTACCACGGCCCCGGCCAGATCGTCGGCTATCCCCTTCTGGACCTGCATCACTTCTTTACCGACATCCACCGGTACCTGCGCCAACTGGAGGAAATGACCATCCGGACGCTCGCCGACTACGGCATCGACGGGGGGCGCGTGCCGGGGCGCACGGGCGTATGGGTCGGGCCGGACGCGCGCGGCCCGGAGCGCAAGGTATGCGCCATGGGCATCCGGTGCAGCCGGTGGGTGACCATGCACGGCTTTGCGCTCAACGCCGAGACAGACCTGAGCTATTTCGGCCACATCATCCCCTGCGGCATCGACGACCGGGGCGTGACCTCCATCGCGGCCGAGACCGGCCGGGCGCCCGTGCGGGCCGAGGTCGAGCGGCGCCTGACGAAGCATTTCGCTGCTTGCTTCGGGGCCGAAATGGCCTATCTTGACGGCCCCGAAGCGCGCGCCTTCGTGGCAGCCTATATTGCCCGAACGGCTGCGGCCGCCGGCCTGTAGACGGCCGGCGCAGTTACCCGCCTGTAACCCGGCGCCGGGATCATATGCGGCGCCTCGGGCTTATACACCGTTACCCGCCGCAGGCCAGGGCGCGCGTTTCCACCCCGCCAGTCCACAAATCCTTTCCGAAGGTTATCCCTATGAGCGCATTCAACCTCGAACAATTCGCCCGGCAGCTCATCGCCGAAACGCTGCTCTACGACGATGAGTACGAGGCTCTCGGCAACCTGAGCCTGATCGACTTCGAGAACCGGAAGGAGCGTTTCCTGGCCTCCTACGTCCCCGACGAGAACGTGTTCATCATCGAGGAAGCCACCGAGTGGGAGGAGGACGAACCCTCGGAAGGCGAGGACATCGGCTATGCCCTGGCCGTGGACAGCGCCCCCCACGGCTCGTTCAACTCGGCCGAGGAAGCCGCCGACGCGCTTTTCCAACTGGCGCAGCAGCACGGCCTGATGCCGAGCGTAACCCTGCTCTTCGAGGAAGACGAAGTCTCCTGAGACCGCCGGCAACGCCGCCCGAAAGAGCCCCCACGCGCGCCCGCGCCTGGGGGCTTTTGCGCGTCCGCCCGGCGCTACACGGCGCCCCGGAGCGCCGCCCACACGAGCGCGCCCCACCCCGCCAGGAAGCAGACGCCGCCGACCGGCGCGACGGCCCCCAGCCACGGCGTATCCGTCAGGACGAGCGCGTACAGGCTGCCCGAGAACAGCACGATGCCCGCCGCAAACAAGTACGCCGCCGCGTGCAGCAGCCCCGTCTCCGATCGGCCCGCCAGCAGGCCCACCGCAACGAGCGCGAGCGCGTGGTACATCTGGTAGCGCGCGCCCGTCTCGAAAACGGCCAGGCGCTCGGGGGTAAGCTCCGCCCGCAACGCATGCGCCCCGAAGGCGCCCGCCGCAACGGCCAGACCCGCGAAAAGCGCTCCGGCGCCGATCATCCAGCGCATAGCTGATGCTCCAAGTCGTTCAGGGGGTTAGCGGCGGCCCTCCGCGAAGAAGCGCACCTCGAACGGCGTGGGCTTGCCGTTGATCTTGAGCGTATAGCTTCCTGCACGGTAGAGCCCTTCGAGAGGCTGGTAGAACCGGTAGGGCTGCCGAATCGGGCGGCAGACGGCTTTTTGCGGGCGGCGCATCAGAAACTCCATCTGGACGTAGTTGCCCGCGCGCGACTGCCGCACCGAGTGCAGCTCGGTGCAGTCGTCCGGGAGCGAGCCCTTGATGAGCACCTCGGCGGCCACGGCGCCGCTGTCGGCGGGCGTCGTGCGCGGGCGGGCCTCATACCGCACCAGGGCCGAGTCCAAAACGATGGGGTAGTAGAAATACGCCTGGCCCGGCGTAGGCGCCTCCAGCGTGAGGGTGCGGCGCACGTCCGGGGCGCTCTCGGAGGTGTAGCGGTGGCCGTACTGCGCATCCGGCGGGATGGCGGCGCGGCGCGCGCGAGCCGCCGCACGCCGCCGCCCCGAGGCAGAGCAGGCCGCCCAGCAGGCAGCCGAGGACGCGCCGGCGAGGGTTCATGCGGGCTCGTCGGTTGCGGCGGCCCTGCCGGAGGGCCCTTCCTCGGCGACGGCGTTCTCCTCCAGCGGCGCCGGGGCCGGGGCGGAAGGGGCCGGCGCGCCCGGCTTCAGCAGGCGCACGTCGGCGCCGGAAGCCGTCTCCGCGACCTCTTCGATGGGCGCATCTCCCCAGAGCCGCTCGATGGCGTAGAACAGCCGTTTCTCAGGGTTGAAGACGTGCACCACCACATCCACGAAATCGACGAGCACCCATTGCCAGTGGTCCGTGCCTTCGACGTGCCAGGGCTTTTCGCCCGTGGCCTCGCGCACCTGCTCGGCCGTCGCGTCGGCGATGGCGCGCACCTGCAAATCCGAATCGCCCGTGCATACGATGAAAAAGTCGGCAATGCCGCTCACGTGGCGCATGTCCATCACGACGACATCGTGGGCTTTCTTCGAGAGCACGCCGTCAACGGCCAGCCGGGCCAGTTCGGCGGCAGGGGTTTGGGTGGTGCGCTTCTTTTCCGCGGAGCGGTGAGGAACGAGCGTAGCCGCGTCGGATTCCGGAGCCATAAGCATCAGGTTGAAAGTCGGTGGAAGGGACTCTGAGGGGTTTGTACGACGCAACCGGCGGGCCGGTCCCCCCGAGCCTTACTCCGGCATGAAAGGTTTCAGGGTTTTGTAATCCATCCCGAGCACTACGGAAGCGTCGAGGTATTCTTCGGGGCGTGGCTCGTGCTGCACGCGCTCGGAGGCCACCCCGAGCGCCGCCGCCACGCGCCGGGCGGCCTCCGGGCCGCCGCCCCGGTCGATCACGAGCGTTTGTTTTTGCCGGTACGGGCGGGCGTCCCCGACGCCGACCACGTCGAAGCCTGCGGCGCGCAGGTAACTGCGCACGTCGGCGGCCAGACCCGGCACGCCGCACCCGTTGACGACCTCGACCTGCACCACCGGCGCCGGGGCGGCCGAGGCCGGCGCCGGGGCGGGGCGGCGCTGCTCCAGCAGGCGCCCGCCGAGCGCGTAGGCGAGCACCGCCAGCACGCCCAGCGCCGCCGCCAGGGCCAGGTTCAGGCTCCAGCGCTTCCAGCGGGGCGACTTGGCAGATTTACGGGAGGGTTTACGGGCGGCCATGCCTCATACGGCGCTGCCGGGTAGGGGCGCAAACGAAAACGCGGCGCACCCTCGGAAAAGGGGCGCCGCGTTCAATGTACGCTAATTTCAGGGTCAGCGGCTGCGCGCGCGCCAGAACAAGTCCTCGCTGCGGGAGGCGTACCCGAACGGGCCGCCGTACGCGCCGGGGTTCATGTAGCCGTACGGCCCCATGTAACTGCCGTAGGGGCTCTGCCGAATCGAGAGGTGCAGCAGCGTGCGCTCGGTCGGCCGGTAGGCCACCTCGGCGTTGCGCAAGAACACCTTGCCGTTCTGCCGGCCCAGCCCGAGGGCCTTGTTGTCCATTCCGCCGCCGAGCAGGTTGTGCGCCAGGCTTACGTCCACCTTGGCCGCCAGCTTATCGCTGAACTGCCAGGCCAGCGTGTTGGTGTACATCCCCATCGAATGCGTATCGCCGCCGAAGGAGCCGAACGACATCTCGTAGGCGTGCGACATGCGGAAGTGCTCGGGGCTAAACAGCTTGTTCAGCATGACGCCCGCGCCGGAGTCGTTGAACAGCCGGGACTGCGCCCGCACGCTCGGGACGTTGGCGCGAAGCTGCGCCTCGGCCGGCTGCGCCAGGGCCAGAAGCCCGACTACGAAAATGAACAGAAGCGCTTTGCGCATAAATCCCCTCAGCAGGTTGCCCGGTGACTCGGATCAAATTGTATTATAGACAGGGGCGTCTCGATTGTCAACAACCACAGTTTAGCGTGTTTGTTCTAAACTTACGACGCCAAAAGCGGCAGGCTTCCCGAAATGCCCTGCCTGTCGGGGAAACGCCCCTCCGGCGCGGCTTCGTATGGGCCGGACGGAAGCGACATGAATTTCAGAGTCTGCACCAAACGGTATGGCACGCGCAGCGCCCACGTTGCTGGGCATCGAAACCTCTTGCGACGACTGCGCGGCGGCGGTCATGGTCGGCGGGGCGCTCCGGGCGAGCATCGTGGCGGCGCAGGCCGAGCATCTGCCTTTCGGCGGCGTAGTGCCGGAGCTGGCCTCGCGCGCGCACCAGCGCCTGATCGTGCCCGTCGTCGAGGAGGCGCTGCGCACGGCGGGCGTCTCGAAGGCCGAGCTGGGCGCCGTCGCCGTGACGCACGGGCCGGGGCTGGCGGGCTCGCTCCTCGTGGGCGTCTCGTTTGCCAAGGCGCTTGCCCTGGGGCTGGGCATCCCGCTCGTCGGCGTCAACCACCTCGACGGGCATCTGTACTCGGCCTTTCTCTCCGAGCCGGCGCCGCCGTTTCCGTTCCTGGGCATGGTCGTTTCGGGCGGGCACACCCTCGTCGTCGTCGTGGAGGAAGGCTTTCGGCACACCGTCGTCGGGCGCTCGCTCGACGACGCGGCCGGGGAAGCCTTCGACAAGGTCGCCAAGATGCTCGGCCTGGGCTACCCCGGCGGCCCCGCCATCGACCGGCTGGCCGCCGCCGGCGACCCGGCTTTCCACCCGTTCCCGCGCCGCCGCCCTACGCCTGCCGACTTCTCGTTCAGCGGCATCAAGACGGCGGTGCTCTACTACCTGAACGCCTTCGCCCCGGAGGAGCGCGCCCGCCTGCTCGAAACGCGCCTCGCCGACGTGTGCGCCGCCTTTCAGGCCGCCGTCGTGGACATGCTGCTCGACGGCCTCGGCCATGCCCTCCGCGAGACGGGGCTGCGCCACGCGGCGCTCTCGGGCGGCGTCTCGGGCAACGCCGAGCTGCGCCGCCGCGCCGCCGCGCTTGCCGAACGTAGGGGCGTTGCGCTCTATATTGCCCCCCCGGCCTACTGCACCGACAACGCCGCCATGATTGCGGCGGCGGCGCGGTTCAAGCTGGCCGCCGGCCTGACGAGCCCGCTCACGCTCACGGCGGAGCCTAACCTTTCGCTAACCCTGTAAGCCCCATGCTTCAGCGCGTGTTTCAGGACATCCTCGTGCTCTACGAGGACGGCCCCCTCCCCGAGCCCGAGGCGCCCACCGAGGCCGACCTGGCGCCGCTGCGCGACCGCATCGACGCCATCGACCGCGCCCTGATCGCCATGCTCAACGAGCGCGCCGTGTGCGCCAACCAGATCGGCGCCATCAAGAAGCGGCTCGGCCTGCCGGTCTACCAGCCCGCGCGCGAAGTGGACGTGCTCCATAACGTGACCGCTTCGAACCGGGGGCCGCTTTCGGCCGCCGCCATCCGCCGCCTCTACGAACGCATCATCGACGAGACGCGCTCGCTGGAGCGCCACCTGTACCAGCAGGGCGCGCCCCCCGAACCCGACGACCTGTAGCGCGCCTGCCCTCGCCCTTCAACGCCCGTTGCCCCATGCGCACCAAGCTGCTGTTTCTGATTCCCCTGGCCCTCGTCGCCCTAATCGGGCTGGCGGGGTTTTACGTGGTGCTGGCCCCCAATACGGCGCTCTACACCGGCGTGCGCGGCGTCAAGATTCCGCGCGGCGCAGGCTTCGGGGCGGCGCTCGACTCGCTGGAGGCCGCCGGCATCCTCGGCTCGCGCCGCACGCTGGACCTGCTCGGCGGGGCCACCGGATGGGGCGGCCAGATCAAGGCGGGCTACTACGAGTTCGGCGCCGGCGCCTCGAACTACGCGATGCTCAACACGCTCCGCAAGGGCCTTCAGACGCCGATCAAGCTGACGATCCCGCCCGGCACGCGCCCCGAGGTCGTCGCGGCCGTGGCGGGCAAGGTCATGGCCTTCGAGCCCGAGGACATGGCCCGCGCCCTGGCGGACACGGCCCTCGCCCGCGAGCTGGGCGCCGACCCGCAGCGGCTCTTCGGGTACATGATGCCTGAAACCTATGCCTTCTACTGGCTCACCGACGCCCCCGACGTGATCCGCAAGATCAAGGGCAGCTTCGACGGCTATTACGACCGCGAGCTCAAGGACGGCGCGGCGGCGCGCAACCTGACGAAAGAGGAACTCGTCGCCCTCGCCTCCATCGTCGAGTGGGAGACGGACCTGCCGGAGGAAAAGCCCGTCGTGGCGGGCGTG
>CBDTTW010000057.1:0-16748 GCA_965363675.1 uncultured Rhodothermaceae bacterium | reverse complement strand
GACGCGGCCCACACGCTCGACGACCTGCGTCGCCCGCCCGGCGACCGGCTGGAAGCGCTCAAGGGCGACCGTAAAGGCCAGCATGCTCTCCGTATCAACGACCAATGGCGGCTTTGCCTCCGGTGGCAAGACGGGCACGCCTACGAAGCCGAGATCGTGGATTACCACTGAACGAGCTTGCCATGACGATCTCCCGCGAAGAAGCCGCCGCCGAGGAGCCTCGCGCCTTCGCGCCGCTGCACCCGGGCGCTTACCTGCTCGAGGAACTGCTTGGCCCGCTTGGTCTGAGCCAGAATGAACTGGCGCGCCGCCTCGGCGTCAGCCTGCGCACCGTCAACGATCTGGCGCGCAGCCGGCGCAGCGTTACGGCCGAAATGGCCCTCCGGCTCGGCCGCTACTTCCGCATGACGCCCGAGTTCTGGCTGAACATGCAGGAGCAGTACGATCTGGACAAGGCCCGCGAGACGCTCGCCGCAGAGATCAGCCGCATCGAGCCGATGCCTGTCTGACTGTAATTGCCGTCCCCGGCTCCGACCGTCTTCGCATAACTCCGGCGGAGGCTGCATCCGGCGCACGCCGGGCCTGCCGAGGTAAAACCGCGCGCGGGATAGTATATTTGCCTTCCCGATACGCCGGTGAGCGCCGGTTTCGTTTTCTTACTTCTCGACTCTCCATGATTCGCATTACCCTGCCCGACGACAGCGTCCGCGAGTACCCGGGCCCGGTCAGCGGCTACGACATCGCCGCCTCGATCTCCGAAGGGCTGGCCCGCGTCGCGCTCGCCGCCGATGTGGACGGCCAGATCCGGGACCTCCACCGCCCTGTCGAGCACGACGCCCGCGTACGCCTCATCACGTGGGACCAGCCCGAGGGCCGCACCCTGTACTGGCATTCGTCGGCGCACCTCATGGCCGAAGCCCTCGAAGCGCTCTTCCCTGGCGTCAAGTTCGGCATCGGGCCGGCCATCGAGAACGGCTTCTACTACGACATCGACCTCGGCGGCCGCAAGCTCGCCCAGGAGGACCTGACGCGCATCGAGGACAAGATGCGCGAGCTGGCCAAACGCGACCGCCCTTACGAGCGCCGGCCCGTCTCGAAGGAAGAGGCCCTGCGCTACTTCACCGAGAAGGGCGACGAATACAAGCTCGAACTCATCAGCGAACTCGAAGACGGCTCGATCACGTTCTACCGCCAGGGCGACTTTACCGATTTGTGCCGGGGACCGCATGTGCCCTCGACCGGCGTCCTCAAGAACCCAAAGCTGCTTTCGGTGGCCGGAGCCTACTGGCGCGGCAACGAGCAGCGCCCCCAGCTCACCCGCATCTACGGAATCACGTTTCCGCGCAAGAAAGACCTCGATGAGCACCTGGAGCGCCTCGAACTGGCCCGCCGGCGCGACCACCGCAAGCTCGGGCGCGAACTCGACTTGTTCACCTTCAGCCAGAAGGTCGGCCCCGGCCTGCCGCTCTGGCTGCCCAAGGGCGCGCTCCTGCGCGACACCCTGGCGACGTTCCTCAAGGAGGAGCAGATCAAGCGCGGCTATCAGCCCGTCGTGACGCCCCACATCGGGCGGCTGGACCTTTACCGCGCCAGCGGCCACTACCCGTACTATAAGGACAGCCAGTTCCCGGCGATGATCGAGGACGAGGCCACCGGCGAGGGCTACCTGCTCAAGCCGATGAACTGCCCCCACCACACCCAGATCTACGCCGACCGCCCCCACTCGTACCGCGAGCTGCCGATTCGCCTGGCCGAGTTCGGCACGGTGTACCGCTACGAGCAAACCGGCGAGCTGGGCGGCCTGACGCGCGTGCGCGGCTTTACCCAGGACGACGCGCACATCTTCTGCCGCCCCGACCAGGTCAAGGAGGAGTTCAAGAACGCCATCGACCTGACGATGACCGTGCTGCGCGCCCTCGACTTCCGCGACTACACGGCGCAGGTCTCGCTGCGCGACCCCGCCGACACCGGCAAATACATCGGCAGCGCCGAACAGTGGGATGCCGCCGAGCAGGCCATCCGCGAGGCCGCCGCCGAAATGGGCCTCCAGACCACTGAGGAACAAGGCGAGGCCGCCTTCTACGGCCCCAAGCTCGACTTCATGGTCCGCGACGCCCTCGGGCGCTCGTGGCAGCTCGGCACGGTCCAGCTAGACTACAACCTCCCCGAGCGCTTCGACCTGGCCTACACCGGCGAGGACAACCAGAAGCACCGCCCCGTCATGATCCACCGGGCGCCCTTCGGCTCGCTCGAACGCTTCATCGGCGTGCTCATCGAGCACTGCGGCGGCGACTTTCCGGTGTGGCTCGCGCCGACGCAGGTCATGGTGCTGCCCATCGGGCAGGACTTCGAGCCGTACGGCGCCTACGTGGCCGGGGCGCTGCGCGCGCGCGGCTTCCGGGCCGAACTCGACCTGCGCAGCGAGAAAATCGGCTACAAGATCCGCGCGGCCGAAGTGCAGAAAGCGCCCTACATGCTTATACTAGGCAAGCAAGAAATGGAGGGCGGCCTCGTGTCGGTCCGGCGGCACGGCCTCGGCGCGCAGGACACGGTCGCGCTGGAAGCCTTCATCGAGCGCCTTTCGGCCGAGGTGACCCGGCAGATGACGGGGCGGGCCGGCGAAGTTGTTGAACAAGTGTTACCGGAAGAAGCACACGGCGCCGGAAACCCGACGGCCTAGCATTCGTCTTAAGGCATAAAATACAGACCGGCGAGGCGCGCCCCCGCCGCCACCCTCCCTCCAACGGTACATACAACCGAGTGAAAGTAAGAATCAACGGAGAAATTCGGGTCCCCAAGGTCCGCGTCGTCGATCCCGAAGGCAACCACGGCCTCTACGACATCGAGGACGCCCTCGCGCTGGCCCGGCAACGCGAGTTGGACCTGGTCGAGATCGCCCCGGACGCCAAGCCGCCGGTGTGCAAGATCATCGACTACGGGAAATACAAGTACGAGCTGCAAAAGAAGGAGAAAGAAGCTCGCAAGAAGTCCCAGACGGTCGAGCTCAAGGAGATCCGGTTCCGGCCGCACACCGATACGCACGACTTCGACTTTAAGACGAAGCATGCGAAGGGCTTTCTCCAGGACGGCAACAAGGTCAAGGCGTGGGTGCAGTTCCGCGGCCGCGACATCATCTACCAGGACCAGGGCACGAGCCTGCTCCAGCGCTTCATCGACGAGTTGCAGGACGTGGCGCGCGTAGACCAGGCCCCGCGCATGGAAGGCCGCCGTATGACGACGATCCTGGCCCCCTCGAAGACGCCCGCCAAGAAGTAGGCGCGCCGCTTCTTCACGCCATCTTCTACCCCGAACGGCCCTGCCGGGCGGCGCGCCCTGCTTGCGCCGGGCCGGTAATTCTCGTATAATAGCAAGCTCTACACGGTAGCCACGGTTTCGGCGAGGGCCAAGCGCACAAGAGCGCTCCCCCGGCGAAGCCTTCCGATATTCAAAGCGACCGCGCAAGCCGAAGGGGCGATCTTCTACCCGGAGCGCCTCTTTTTTAACGCCGGCCGCGCCTCAGGGCGCAAGCACAGGGAGACAGGTGTCATGCCTAAGATGAAAACCAACAGCGGCGCGAAGAAGCGTTTCGCCGTTACGGGCTCTGGCCGGATCAAGCGCCAGAAAGCGTTTCACAGCCACATTTTGACCAAGAAGTCCCAGAAGCGCAAGCGCAACCTGCGCAAGAACACGCTCGCGCACGAGCGCGACGAGCCGCGCATCAAGCGTATGCTGGGCATGTAACCCCGGCCTCCGCCGCTATCCCCCGGCGCCGGGCACGGCGCGCCGCACGACCCGTTCGTTAATCCGGTTTCAGACTATGCCTCGCTCGAAGAATAAAGTGGCCGCGCATCGCCGGCGCAAGGCGATCCTGAAGATGGCCAAGGGCTACTGGGGCAGCCGTCACAGGCTGCTTACGGTGGCGAAAAACACCGTCGAAAAAGCCCTCGGGTATGCCTACCGCGACCGTCGGCAGCGCAAACGCATGTTCCGCCGCCTCTGGATCGCGCGCATCGGCGCCGCAGCCCGCATCAACGGCACGAGCTACTCCCGCCTGATGGGCGCGCTGCGCAAAACCGACATCGCGCTCAACCGCAAGGCCCTTGCCGACATCGCCGCCAACGATCCCGCCGCTTTTGCGCAGGTGGTCAAGGCCGCCTCGGTGTAGGCGCACGAGCCTGACGGCGGCAGCCGCATGTGCGCACCAGACCGGAATCCCGCCCCTGCATCTCAGGTCGGCGGGATTCTTCCTTTCCGGCGCCCCCCAACGCACCCGCAACCATGCAGCAGCACATCGACGCGATTCTGCGCGACCTGGAGTCCGACGCGCTCGACTCTCCCCGGGCGGTCGAGGAGTACAAGAACAAATACCTCGGCCGCAAAAACGGCGTCGTGACGCACCTGTTCACGCGCCTGAAGGAAGCCTCCCCCGAGGAGCGCCGCGCGCTCGGGCAGCGCGTCAACGCGCTCAAGCAGGCCGCCGAGGCGCGCCTGGCCGAGGCCGAAGCCGCCCTGGCGGGCCAGGCCGCCCGCACGGGCGCCGCCGGGCTCGACCTGACGCTGCCCGGCCGTGCGCCTGCGCCCGCCGGCTCGCTGCACCCGCTCTCGCAGACGCTCGAAGACATCAAAGGCATTTTCGAGCGCCTCGGGTTTGCCGTCGAGGAAGGCCCGGAGATCGAGGACGACTGGCACAACTTCTCGGCCCTCAACTTCCCGCCGGACCACCCCGCGCGCGACATGCAGGACACGTTCTTCCTCGAAGCGCCGTCGGCGGCCTCCGAGGGCGTGCTGCTGCGCACGCACACCTCGCCGGTGCAGATCCGCGTCATGGAGCGCCAGGCGCCGCCGGTGCGCGTGATCGTGCCGGGACGCGTCTACCGCAACGAAGCCATCTCGTACAAGTCGTTCTGCCTGTTCCACCAGGTCGAGGGGCTTTACGTCGATGAGGGCGTCACGTTCGCCGACCTGAAGGAGATCATCCACCTGTTCGCCGCCGCCGTCTTCGGGGCCGACGTGCGCATGCGGTTCCGGCCGAGCTTCTTCCCGTTCACGGAGCCGAGCGCCGAGGTGGACATCTGGGGGCCCAACCCGGCGCTGCCCGAGGGCGGCCGCTGGATGGAGATCATGGGCTGCGGCATGGTCGATCCGAACGTGCTTTCGGCCGTCGGCATCGACCCGGAACGCTACACCGGCTACGCCTTCGGGATGGGCGTCGAGCGCATCACGATGCTCCGCTACGGCATCGACGACATCCGCGTGCTCTACGAAAACGACGTGCGCTTCCTGGAGCAGTTCTGACGCCGCCCAGCAACGCGCGCCGGGCCTAGCCTACCGGTCGGCCCCGCCGCCGGCGAGGAATCGGAGCGCGGCGGCGCTGAAAGCAACCGCCGGGTCGTAGATCGGCACGTGGTCGCCGCCGGGGATGACCCATAGCTGCGCGTCGGGGAGCGCGCGGTAGATCCGGGCGATCTGCTCGACCGGGAAAAACACGTCGCGGTCGCCCTGGACCAGCAGCGTCGGGGCCGTGGCTTTTGCCAGATCGAGCGGCGCAAACACGTCGGGGCCGGGGGCATCGGCAAAGCGGGCGAACTGCGCGGCGAGCGCGGCGGCCTGCGCTTCGCCCTGCGCGGCGCAGGCGCGGTAGTCTGCCGCGACCGGAGGCGGAACGGTCTCCAGCGATGTGGCGCGCATCCACGCCCGCGTTTCGTCGGAAACAGTCGTCCCTACGCCGATGATGACGAGCCGCTCGAAGCGCTCCGGAGCCGACCGCGCGGCGTGCAGCAGCGTCATGCCGCCCGCGCTGATGCCCATCGCCCTGACGCGCCCGACCCCGAGCGCATCGAGCAGCGCGAGCACGTCGGCGGCCGACTGGCGGTGCGTGAACGTCCCGCCGGGGTTCGTCGAGCGACCGTGCCCCCGCAAGTCGGGAAGAATGACGCGGTAGTGCGCCGCGAGCGTGTCCACGAACGGCGCCCACGTCAGATCGGCGCAGCCGCCAAAGCCGTGCAGGAGCAGCAGGGGCTCGCCGGCGCCTACCTCGCGGTAGGCCATTTCGATGTCGCCCAGGGCGACGGTGCGGACGGGCGCTTTCTGAGCCTGCGCAGCGCCGCCGCAGGCCAACAAGAGCGCGAGGGCGCCGAGGCCCCCGGCGAGCCGGATCTTCCACATAGGTTATGCCGAGCTGGTCCGTATGAAACCGTAGGCCCGCCGGATCGAGGCGCGCGAAGGCGCTGTTGCGGGCCGTCGTACGGGCGCTGCGAGCTCAACATAGGAATTGCCGCCGAGGCATTCAACACCCCCGCCGGAGCGCTCGCGCAAAGCAAGACGGCAGGCCCTCCGGCGCCGGAGGGCCTGCCGTCGGCTGCGGGGCCGGCTAGAGCCGCACGCGCGTCGTAAGGGAGACGGTGCGGGGGGCGATGGGGTTGATGCTGTTGTCGTCGTGGGCGTAGTAGCTGAGCACGTCGAAGAAATTCGCCACGCGGAGCTGCACCGAGAAGCGGTCGAAGGCGTAGCCCGCCGAGGCGTCGATCTGCGTAAAGCCGTCGATGGGCATGAGCCGGAACGCATCGTTCCGCACGGTGAGGCGGGTCGAGCGCCCGGCCATGCGTTCGCCGATGTACACGGCCCCGGCCCCGAGTTCCAGCCCGCCGAGCGGCCCCGAGGCAGGGGCGGCGTAGAACAGGCTCGCGTTGGCCGTGTGGTTCGGGTTGTAGCGCAAAAGGCTCCCGACGACGTAGACGTTGCTTTCGGTGTAGCGCGTCTCGTTATAGCTGTAACCTGCCATCACCGAGAGGCCGCGCCAGCGGCGGCTCGCCACGTCCACCTCGACGCCCTTGCTCGTCACCTCGCCCGCCAGCTCCCGGATGTTGGCGTTGGTGTTGCCCCCGGCAAGGCTCATCTGCGCCAGATTGCTGTTGACGATGCGGTAAAGCGTCAGGTTGGCCGAGAGCCGCCCCGAGAACCAGTCGGTCTTGAGACCGGTTTCGTACTGGTCGATAAAGGAGGGCGGCAGCGGCCGGCCGTCCACATCGACGCCCGTGTTGAGCGTAAACGAGTTGGCGTAGCTGGCAAAGACGGCGGCCGCGCGCCCCGGCTGGTACACCACCCCGAGGCGCGGCGTCACGGCGGCGTCGGCCTTGCGCTGGCCGGCCGAGGCGCCGCCGGCATAGGTCAGCACCTCGCTCCGGGTCGTCTGGCGGGTCCAGCGGACGCCCGCGAGCAGCTTGAGGCGCTCGGTAATGGCGATGAGGTCCTGCACGTACAGGCCCGTCCGCGCGACGGGGGCCGTCGTAAGGGTCGAGCGGTCGAGTTCGGGGATGTCGGTGCGCTCGGTATAGGCGCCGGGGATGAAGATGTTGATCGTATCGTAGCGCGCGAGGCTTTTGTAGCCCGTGGTCTCGGTATGGTAGCGGTCGGCGTCCGCCCCGACCAGCAGTTGGTGCTCGGCGAAGCCTGTGCGCAGGCGGCCCGTGAGGTCGAACTGGCCGAGACCGTACGCCTCGTTGACCCGGCTGCGCTGCACCCCCCGGATCCACATGCCATCGGCGCGGACGAACTGGCCGCCGGCGTTCGGGCGCATCGTGCTGAAGTTGTCGTGGTCGTAGCGCTGCATCCCGCCGACGGCGCGCGCCTGCCAGCCGCGCCCGATCTGGTGGGTGACGGCGGCGGTGGCGCCGGCCTGCTCGGCGCGGAAGTACGACCACGCGGCGCCCAGGAAGCGGCTCCGGGGCACGCGGGCGATGGTGTAGTCCACGGCGCCGGTCCCGTAGTCGGTCGTGCGGTCGTCCTTGAGGTAGTCGCCCTCGACGAGCACTTCGGTGCGGCGGCCGAGGCGGGCCAGCAGCGACGGGTTGACGTAGGTGCGCTCCGCCCCGACGCGCTCGCGGAAGCTGCCGGCGTTCTGGTAGGTCGTGTTCAGGCGGTAGGCGAGCCCCCCGCCGAGCGGCCCGTACACGTCGAGGGCCGGCTTGTAAAAGCCATAGCTGCCGGCGCGCAGGGCAAGGGCGCCGCCCTGCTCGAAGCGCGGCTTCTTCGTGACGAGGTTGATCACGCCGCCCGCCGACACGTTGCCGAACAAAATGGCGGCGCTGCCCTTGAGCACCTCGACGCGTTCGATCGCGCTCATCTCGGGCATGACGCTGTTGTTGAACCGGACGCCGTTCTTGAAGGTGCTGCTGCTGCCGAGCGAAAAGCCGCGCCCGGCCAGTTCCTCCTGCGTGCCGCCCGTCGTGCCCATCACGTAAAGGCCGTTCAGATTCTTGAGCGCGTCGCTCAGGTGGAGCACCTGCTGCTCGGCCAGCACGCGTTCGCCGAGCACTGCCATGCTCTGCGGCAGATCCATCGGCGTAATGCCGATTTTGCCGATGGCGGCGGGCTGCTCGTTCAGGCTGCGCTCGGCGCTCACGGCCACCCCGTCGAGTTCGTATTGCCGCACGGCCAGCGTAAAGTCTACGCGCGTCGTGCGCCCGGCCGCCGCCGTCGCCTCGCGCTCCTGCCCCACAAGGCCGATGCGCGAGGCCGCGAGCACGAGCCGCCCGGGCGCCACCCCTTCCAGCACGAAACGGCCGTCGCCGCCGGTGACGGCGACCTGCTCCGTGCCCTTGACGAGGACGGTCACGGCTTCGGCAGGCGCGCCCTCATCCGTCGTGATGCGGCCCTCCAGGCGGGCCGTAGTATGCTGAGCCGCCGCCGGACCTGCGACCGCCGCAAAGGCAAGGGCAAGCAAATTGAAAAACCTGAACATAGCGCTATAGAGTAGGATAAGGATGGCGCGGAGAGGAACGGCCGGGAACCCGGCGCGGGGCGTCTGGGTGGCCGGCGGGCTGAAGATATGTAATTTAGATTAAGTCTAAATAGAGGTTTTTACTTTTTATTTACCTCTTTCTGCTGACCAGACCTGACTAAAACAGGATTTGGCAGGATTATGTTATTGTTTCAAATAAGCTTACAAATCGTCTTGATCGCCCGTGATGGGCAAGGGGGCGTGGAGGCTTCGGGTGGCCGAGCGGCGCTTGTGCGGCGGACCGGCGGCCGGAAGCGCTGCGCGGGCGCTTCTCTGCTTCTGCGGCGTCCGAACGCTTGCCCGGGAGGGCGGCGGATGTTAACATGCACGCCCCGGCTTCGGGAAAGGCCGGACGCGCCATGATCATTCCTGCACGCATCTCATGAAGATCAGCTATAACTGGCTCAGCCAGTACGTGGACCACGGGCTCACGCCCGCCGAAGTCGCCGACGCGCTCACGATGTCCGGGCTGGAGGTGGACGACGTGGAAACCCTCGGCGCGCCGCTCGACGGCGTGTACGTGGGCTACGTGCGCCGCGTGCGCCCCCACCCGAACGCCGACCGCCTGACCCTGTGCGAGGTGGACCTGGGTCCGCACGGCGCCGTGCAGATCGTGTGCGGCGCGCCCAACGTAGCCGCCGGCCAGAAAGCGCCCGTGGCCGCCGTCGGCGCCGTGCTGATGCTGCCCTCGCGCAGCAACCCCCTCGTGCGCGCGCCGCTGACCATCGAGAAGCGCGCCGTGCGCGGCGAAACCTCGGAGGGCATGATCTGCGCCGAAGACGAGCTGGGCCTTTCCGACGACCACGCGGGCATCATGGTGCTCGACGCCGACGCCGTAGTGGGCCAGCCGTTTGCGGAGTATCTGCTTCAGCGCGGCCGTGCGGCGCAGGACCATATCATCGACGTGTCGATCACGCCCAACCGCCCCGACGCCACGAGCCACATCGGCATGGCCCGCGACCTGGCCGCTCTGCGCGACCGGCCGCTGCGCCTGCCGGAGGTCGCCGCCGCGCAGCCGGGGGGCGAGGCCGCCGCGCGCGTGTCGGTGCGCATCGAGGCCCCTGAGGCGTGCCGCCGCTACGTCGGCGTGCTCGTCGAGGGCGTGTCCGTGGGCGAGTCGCCGGAGTGGCTCCAGCAGCGCCTTACGGCCGTGGGCCTGCGCCCGCGCAACAACGTCGTGGACGTGACCAACTTCGTGCTGTTCGAGTGCGGGCAGCCCCTCCACGCCTTCGACTACGACCAACTCGCCGAGGGCCGCATCGGGGTGCGCCGCGCCGCGCCGGGCGAGACGTTCGTCACGCTCGACAGCCGCGCGCGCGCGCTGCCCGAGGGGGCCCTCGTCATCACCGACGGCCGCCGTCCGGTCGCCATCGCGGGCATCATGGGCGGGGAGAACTCCGAGGTGACCGCGGCCACGCGCAACGTGCTCATCGAAAGCGCCTACTTCGACCCCTCCACCATCCGCCGCACCGCCAAGGCGCTCGGGCTTCAGACCGACTCGTCGTACCGGTTCGAGCGCGGCGTCAACCCGGAGCAGCAGCCGTGGGCGGCCTTGCGCGCCGCCGAGCTGATCGTGGCGTGCGCGGGCGGCCGCATCGCGCCCGGCTTCGTGGACGAGCACCCGGCGCCCGCCGAGGAGCGGCGCGTGCGGCTGCGCCTGCCCCGCATCGCGCGCGTGCTCGGCGAGGCCGTTCCGACGGCCGAGGTGCGCCGCCTGCTTACGGCCATCGGCTTCGAGATCATCGCCGACACGACGCTCGCTTCGCTTGCCGAGGACCTCATGGAAGGCAAGGGCGCCGGAGCCGGCGGCGACGAAGCCGACACGCTCGAACTGCGCATTCCGGCGTTCCGCCCCGACATCACGCGCGAAATCGACGTGATCGAGGAAATCGCGCGGCTCTACGGCTTCGACCGGATCGCCGCGCCGCCGCGCATCGCGTTGCCGGCAGCCGTCCCCGCCGAGAATCCCGGCTGGAAGCTCCGGCGGCGCGCCCGCAGCCTGCTGGCCGGGCTAGGCTTCCGCGAGCTGTACACGAACAGCATGCTCCGCACCGACCTGGCGGCGCGCTTCGAGGCGCTCCCCAACGGCGGCGCCCCCGCCGACGGGGGGGTTGTGGAGACGCTCAACCCGATCTCGGCCGAGCTGACGGCGCTTCAGCCGAGCCTGCTGCCGGGCGTGCTCCAGGCGATGAGCTACAACCGCAATCACGGCCAGGAAGCCCTCCGCTTCTTCGAGTTCGGGCATGTGTTCCGGCGCACCACGCGCCCCGACGTATACGTGCCGGGCTACGCCGAGCACGAGTCGTTGATCGTGGCCCTGGCCGGCCCGCGCGGCGAAGCCTCATGGGATGCGCCCGCCGCCCCGGCCGACCTGTTCGACGTGAAGGGCGTGGTGGAACGCCTCCTCGGGGGTCTGGGCCTGGCCGACGTGGCCTTCGAGGCGCACCCCGAGCCCCTGCCCGGCCTCACCGCCCATACGCTTGGGGTGCGCCTCGGCGGCCGCGAGGTGGGCTGCGTGGCGCGCCTGGCCGACGAAGCGGCGCAGGCGGCGGACTTGCGGACCGAGGTGTACGTCGCCGAGTTGAACTGGAGCGCGCTTCAGGAAGCGGCGGCGGCCCGGCCGCGCATCCGGTACGCGCCGGTGAGCCGCTTCCCCGCCGTCGCGCGCGACCTGGCCGTCGTCGTGGAGGCCGGGCAGCCGGTGGGGCCGCTGCTGACCTCGGCGCAGCGCGCCGGCGGCCCGCTTCTGCGCGCGGTGCGCCTCTTCGACATCTACACGGGGCCGGGCGTGCCCGAGGGCCGGAAAAGCGTAGCCCTGTCCCTGCGCTTCGCCGCCGACCGCACCCTTCAGGACGCCGAGGTGGACGAGGCCATGCAACGCATCCTGGCGGCGCTGGCGGCGGAGCACCAGGCCGCGCTTCGATAACCCCCTAACTTGCGGCAGCACCCTATGGAAACAGAACAAAGCCCCTCCGCGCCGCGCCCGGAGGCCGAACGCCCCGGCGACCCGGCAAAGCGCCCGCCCGGCGCCGACGTGCTCCTGAAGAACCCGCGCTCGCTCGAACGCCTGCGCGAGCGCATCGAGGAGGCGGTGCATGCGCTGGAGCACCTGCGCCGCGAAAACGAGGCGCTGGCGGCGCGCATCCGCGAGCTGGAGACGCGCCCGGAAGTCCCCGAGGGCGCCGCCGTCGTAGCGTTCGAGGAGGACGCCGAGGCGCTCAAGGAGAAGCTCGCCGGCTTCATCGCCGCCGTGGATCAGTACCTGGAGCAGGAAGCATCCTAACCCCGGCCGCCCCCGGGGCGGCGCAAGACGAGAGCACACTATATGGGAAGCGGGTTGCCGGCAAGCATGGAAAAACCGATCCGGGTGCGCATCCTCGGGCGCGAGTTCGCCTTGCGCGTCGCCGAGGAGCACGAGCAGACGACGCGCGAGATCGCCGCGCTCGTCGATGAGCGGATGCAGGCGTTCAAGGACGCCCACCCGGAGCAGCCCGAGATGACCGCGGCCATCATCACGGCCCTGGCCCTGGCCGAGGAGAACCGCGTGCTCCAGGACGAGCACGCGCAGCGCTGCGCCGAGCTGGAAGCGCAGCTCGACCGGTGGAGCGACCGGCTCGGGCAGGCGCTCCCCGAACCCTCGGCGCCCACACAATCTTAAAAAAACCCTTCGGAACTGCCGGGGCCTCGCCGGATTTAATACCATCCGCTCCCGTGTGGAGCGGGCGCCGTGCGCGCGCTTGCAGTCGACGCATATAAGAACCTTACAAAGAGTATGCTTCAGGGAGCCTGCCTTCTGGCTTAGACAACAGGCCTCATCCCGCAAGGGTCTTCGCCTCCGGGCGAAACCGAGGAAGTTATCCGGAGCAAGAGCGGCGCCCATAGTGATGTGAAGAGAGGTTCTTCATATCTGCTGCAAGCACGCACGATCTGAGAGAGCCCCGGGCGCGGCCGACGGCGAGAGCCGGAAGCGCGCCGGGGGCTTTTTCGTGCGGCCCACAGGGCGGCCGTTGTATTTAAAGCGACGCGGCTTACCTTACACCGTATGTACGCGCCCGTAAGCCATACATGCCCCCACGGGGCAAACCTACTTATTTCAACCTCTTAAGCAGTTTGACAATATGAGTACTGCGGTAGGCCTCCTCGCCGCCGTGGTCGCGTTTGGGCTTGGCATTGTTGTTAATAGATTTCTTCTAACGCGGATCGGCCAGAGCCAGTTGGCCCTGGCGCGCAGAGAGGCCGACCGGGTGCTGGCGGAAGCCCGCCGGGAAGCCCAGGAGTTCCGCACAGAGCACATAGAAAAGGCAGAGGCCGAGCTGGCGCGTCGCCAGCAAGCCCTCGAACAAGAAGAAATAGAAACCCGACGCGCCCTTCGGCAAACGAAAGACAAGCTCGAAGAGCGCCACGCGCGGATGAACCGCCGCGCGCAGCGTGTAAACGAGCGCGAAAACGCACTCCACAAGGCCGCAGACCTCCTTGAGAGTCTGCGCAAGCAATCCGAAGAGCGCCGGCGCGAAGCCGAAGCGCTTCGCGCGCAGGCGGAGGCCGCCGGCGCGGAGGCGACCGCCCGGCGCGACGAGGCCGCGCGCAACGCCGCCGAAGCGGCGCAGATCAAGGCCGAGTACGAAGAGAAATCCGAGCGCCTCAACCACCGGCTCGACGAAGCAGGGCGCCGCCTGGAGCAAATCTCCGGCATGACCCAGCGCGAGGCCCGCGAGGCCATGATCGAGCAGCTCGTCGGGGAAGCCAAGCTCGAAAGCGCGCAGCATATCAAAGAAGTGCGCGACGAAGCCCGCCTGACGGCCACCCGGCAGGCGCGCAAAATCGTGCTGACGGCCATTCAGCGCACGGCGGCCAGCCACGCCATCGAGAATACCGTCTCGGTCGTGAACATCCAGTCCGACGAGATGAAGGGCCGCATCATCGGGCGCGAGGGCCGCAACATCCGCGCCTTCGAGGCCGCCACCGGCGTCGAGGTCATCGTGGACGACACGCCCGAGGCCGTCATCCTCTCCGGCTTCGACCCGGTGCGCCGCGAGGTGGCGCGCCTTGCCCTGCTCAACCTCGTCCAGGACGGCCGCATCCACCCGGCCCGCATCGAGGAGGTCGTCGAGAAGGTGCGCGCCGAGATCGACGAGGAGATCATCGAGACCGGCGAGCGGACCATCATCGACCTCAACCTGCACGGGCTGCACCCCGAGCTGACCAAGCTCATCGGGCGCATGCGCTACCGCACGAGCTACGGCCAGAACCTGCTCGGGCACTCCATCGAGACGGCGCGCATCGCCTCGCTCATGGCCGCCGAACTCGGCCTCGACACGACGATGGCCCGGCGCGCGGGTCTGCTGCACGACATCGGCAAGATCGTCGAGGAGGAAATCGAGAGCCCGCACGCCATCGTGGGCATGGAGCTGTGCCGCAAGTACAAGGAGCATCCCGACATCTGCAACGCCGTGGGCGCGCACCACGACGAGATCGAGATGACTACTCTCATTGCGCCGCTCGTGCAGGCTTCCGACGCCATTTCGGGGGCCCGGCCCGGCGCGCGGCGCGAGGCGCTCGAAAGCTACATCAAGCGGCTCGAAAAGCTGGAGCAGGTGGCCGCCTCGTTCTCCGGCGTCGAGCGGGTCTACGCCATCCAGGCCGGGCGCGAGATCCGCGTGCTCGTCAACCACGAGCTGGTGAGCGACGCCACGGCCGACATGCTCGCCATCGACATCGCCAAGAAGATCCAGAACGAGATGCAGTACCCCGGCCAGATCAAGGTGACCGTCATCCGCGAAGTGCGCTCGGTGTCGTACGCCAAGTAGCGCCGCGCTAACCACAACCCCTATGTTCGTCCACAGCGTTTACTTCTGGCTGCGCGCCGACCTGACCCCCGAGCAGCGCGACACGTTCGAGGCGGGCCTCCAGAGCCTCAAGGCCATCCCGGACGTGCACACCGGCTACGTCGGCACGCCGGCGGCCACCGACCGGCCGATCATCGACCGCTCGTACTCGCACGCGCTCATCGCCGTGTTCGAGGACCGGCAGGCCCACGACGCCTACCAGGTGCACCCCGACCACGACCGGTTCCGGAGCGACTGCGCCGGCTTCTGGTCCGACATTCGCATCTACGATTGCGAGACGCCCTGGAGCAACTAAGGGCTGCTTTCCGTTTGTTTTCGGTGAGCTTGGAACCCGCCCCTTCCGGGGCGTATACTCCCCGAGCGCAAACGTCGTAATCAGATTATTGCAATTGTTGCAGATATGGTTGGTGCTATCGGCGGCCTGCTCCTGATCGGAGCGTTCGTAGCGTGCGGCCTTTCGGGGGTCGCGTACTTGCTGGCGGCGCGGCGCCCGGCCGAGGAAATCGCCTGGCGCGGCCTCGGGCGCGGCGCGTGGCTCGCCATGACGGCCTGCGCAAGCGTCGCCTCGTGGATGCTGCTCTACCTCATCCTGACGCACCAGTTTCAGTACGCCTACGTCTACCAGTACACGTCGCTGGCTTTGCCGTGGCATTATCTGGCCTCGTCGTTCTGGGCGGGGCAGGAAGGCTCGTTCCTGCTGTGGATTCTCTACACGGCGGTGATCGGGCTGGTGCTCCGCCGCACCGGAGGCTCCTTCGAGGCGCCCGTGATGGCGGTTGTGGCGCTGTGCCAGTTCTTTTTGCTTTCGATGATCGCCGGCATCCACTTCGGCGATGCGACGCTCGGCTCGTCGCCGTTCAGCCTGCTGGCGGAGAAGTTTCCCGAGGCCCCCGTCTTTCAGCAGCAGCCGGGCTTTGTGCCGGCCGACGGCAACGGCCTGAACGACCTCTTGCAAAACCCCTGGATGACCATCCATCCGCCGACGCTGTTCGTAGGGTTTGCGGCGCTGCTCGTGCCGTTCGCCTACGCCGTGGCGGCGCTCTGGCAGCGGCGCTACACCGAGTGGGTGCGTCCGGCCCTCCCATGGTCGATCTTCGGCGTAATGGTGCTGGGCATCGGCATCGTCCTGGGCGGCTACTGGGCCTACGTGACGCTCTCGTTCGGCGGCTACTGGGCCTGGGACCCCGTGGAGAACTCGTCGTTCGTGCCGTGGCTGACGGGCATCGCGGCGCTGCACACCATGATCATGCAGCGCAAGGGCCGCACGGCCTACCGCGCCGCGCTCGCGCTGAACCTGCTCACGTTCGTGCTCGTCGTATACTCGACGTTCCTGACGCGCAGCGGCATCCTCGGCGACATTTCGGTGCACTCGTTCGTCGATCTGGGCCTGCACCTTCAGCTTACGCTGTGGCTCGGCGGCCTGGCCGGACTGGGCTTCGGTTTGTTCGCGTACCGTTACCAGGCGCTGCCGCGCAGCGCGGGCGAGTCCGACCCGCTCTCCCGCGAGTTCCTCATCTTCAGCGGGGCCGTGCTGCTTTGCGCTACGGCGGCCGTCATCCTCGTGGGAACGAGCGCGCCGATCCTCGGGCGCATCTTCCGCGACAGCCCGTCGGCCGTGCCCCTGGCGTTCTACAACAAGTGGACGCTTCCGCTCTCGGTGGGCTTTACGTTTCTGGCAGGGCTGGGGCAGCTTTTCTGGTGGCGCAAGATGAGCGTGCGCAACCTGAACAAGGTGCTGCTGCCGCCGCTGGGCGCGGCGCTCGTGGGCACACTCGGGGTGCTCGTGTTTACACCCTTCGTGCAGCGCACGGCGGGAGCCGCCGCCGAGGCTTCGGAGGCGCAGGCGGCGGGGCTCCTGGGCGGCGCCGGGGTGTTCCTGGAATCCTACGGCTCCAGCCTGCTGTTGCTTTTGCTCGTGTTCGTGTCGCTGTTTGCCCTGGCAGGCAACGCGCTCGTGCTCTGGCGGATCGGGCGCGGCAACAGTCGCCTCGTCGGCGGCGCGCTCTCGCACGTAGGCATGGCCGTGTGCATGCTGGGCATCATCAGCTCCAGCGGCTTCAGCAACCGCCTTCAAGCCGCGCAGTCGGGCGCCGAGGCGGGCGGAAACCTCGTGCTCAACCGGG
>CBDTTW010000056.1:0-16797 GCA_965363675.1 uncultured Rhodothermaceae bacterium | reverse complement strand
TCAACGCGGCCATCGAGGCCGCCCGCGCCGGCGAACAGGGGCGCGGCTTTGCCGTCGTCGCCGACGAGGTGCGCAAGCTGGCCGAGCGCACGGCCGGGGCCACCAAAGAGATCGGCGGGATGATCCGGGGCATCCAGCGGGAGACCGCCGACGCGGTGGCGGCGATGCACCGGGGCAACGCCGAGGTGGCCGAGGGGCTGGCGCTTGCGGAAGAGGCAGGCGCGGCGCTGCAACACATCATGGAAGGCGCTGAGAGCACACTTGCCGTCGTCTCGCGCATCGCCGTGGCAGGCGAAGAGCAGGCCTCGACGAGCGCGCAAATCGCCGGCAGCGTCGAGGCGATCTCCGCCGTCTCGAATGAGGCGGCCGTCGAGATCGGCCGGATCGCCGGCTCGGCCGAACGCCTGGGACGGCTGGGCGAGGAGCTGCACGCCCTTCTGGCCGGATTCGAGACAGGCGGCGACCGCACGGACGCTTCCCATACGCCGCCGGCAGGCGAGCGTAAGCGACGTGCGCAGGCTTCGGGGCGTATGTTAGCCTCTGCCGTATAGGGCCCTCTATGCAGGAGTGAAAGATTGCCGCCGCCCGCCCACGCAGTCAGAGAGCGTCCCTACAGACTCAAAGCGCGACTGAGCGGGGATCTGCACGGGCGCGGAGCCGGAGCACGTTGGCGGCGCGCGGCGGAGGTGCGGGCGCGCACCCGCGCCGGGTGCAGCGGTGGGTGATGACGCTTCGTTGGCGCGGGCGCTTTGGTCCCTCTCGTGAATCCGTAGGCCCGGATTCGCCAAGGGCCTCGGGCTGCGCGGAGCTGCCGCAGAAGTATGCATCGGCCTCCGCGAACCGGCAGGCGGACCCTCCGCGAGCTCAACGTGCACGTCGGTAGTGCAGGGCGAGTGCGCCGCTGCGGAGCGGCTTTGCCGAGACCAACGCGAGCCGTCGCGTGCCGGGCAGGCCGCTCTGGTAGAGGGTCGGGCCGTGGCCAGCGATCCGGGGGTGGACGAGGAACCTGTATTCGTCGATCAGGTCCAGCCGGTCCAACGCGGCGGCGAGCTTCGCACTGCCGAGGAGCACGCCGGCCGGGGTCTGGTCCTTGAGTTGCTGCACGCCCGTGCGCAGATCGCCGGCCACCCGGCGCGTGTTAGCCCAGGGGAAGTCCTCTCGGGTCGAGGACACGACATACTTCGGCTTGGCTTGCAGCTTCGCCGCCCACTCGCGCATGGCCGGCGGCGCCTCGCTGTCGCCGCGGGCGACGGCCGGCCAATGGCGCTCCATCATCTCGTAGGTGAGGCGGCCCCATAGCACCGCCCCACACGCGTCCAGGAGGCGGGTAAAGAAGGCGTGCGTCTCGTCGTCGACGATCCCCTCGCGGTGATCGACGCATCCGTCGAGGGTAAGATTAATGCTGAAGGTCAAGCGTCCCATGCAGGAGGTGCAATAGCTTGCGGCTCACCCGCGCAGGGCGAACCGGCGGTGGAACGAGGCAACGCAAAGGCCGAGGCTCGGACAAGCCGAGTCGGTGAAGCGCTTTGCCGAGTGTAACGGCGAATCATGCGGCGCGCGATTCTTACGTGGCCTCTGCATTCTGACTCCAGCTAGAAGGCCACGCTTCGCCATACGACTGATACCGAGGATGGCGATTGTACACGATAAGGTTCCGGCGCGCTCTCGTGATGGCCGTATAGATCAGCTTGTCGAGGTCTTCCAGCGACTCGGCCTCGTGGTCGTCCTCCTCCGGGGTAAGCAGCAGCACGTTCAGCAGCTCCCAACCCTTGAAGCTGTGAACCGTGCAGACCTTGATCCGGCCGTCACCCATTTGGAAGCTCCGCTTGCTGCGCCGGCTCTCGTCCTTGTCGCCCTCCCCGAAGACGTGGTTAGCTCGTAGCCCGCGTCTGCCGAGGGCTGCGACGATGGCTTCGCCCTCATGGTGGTTCGTCGTGAGCACCACCATGTCCTGCGGGTGGACGCCTTGCTTCTCCATGAGCCAGCAAGCTCCACGAACGAGGGCGCTGCACGCGGCTTTAAAGTTTTGCACCTCACGCCAAATCAGTCGTGGGCTTGCGAACTCAAGGGCGGTCTGTCCGTCGTCAGCACGGTTCAGCTCTTGACGCTCGGATTTCAGGAATTCATCAGCGAAGCGCTGCACTTGGCGAATGAGAGGGAGTTGAAGCCGGTAAGTGGCGTTCAGCACGCGCCACTGCCCCCTGAACTTTGTCTTGACCTCAGCCCCCGGCCGCGCGTCAGCCCAATCGGGATCGCGGGCGTAGATGTTTTGGCGCTCGTCACGGACGAGAAGCAACTCGTCGTTGTCATTCAGGAAGCAGCAGAGCGTGTCGTACCACGACCGGCAGAAGTCCTGGCCTTCATCAATCAGGATGGCGTCGTAGCGCCGGGCTTTTGAGTTCTTGCCTGAGAGCGCCGCCTCCTTGACCATAGCAGGGACCACCTCGCTCATGACGTGATCGCTTTCGCCCTGCGGCCACTTGATTCCGTTCTCGCTCAGGTAGTTCTTGCAGAAGCCGTGGAAGTGGATGATATCAATCTGCTCCCACCGGAACCCGTACCTCGCCCGGCTGATATGATCTCGGATGTACGCGCCGAGCGTGATGTTGAAGTAGACGACGAGGACGCGCTTGCCGCGAGAAGCGAGATTAGCCGCGCGCTGCGCAAGCACGAGCGTCTTCCCGCTGCCGGCGCCTCCCCTGAGGCGCTGATGCTTTCCCGGGTCGGGTTCAGCGTGTCTCCGCTGATCTGGGGAGAGTTTAAGGGGGATGCCTTGCTCAATGGTGTGGAAGGGGGGCCTGAGAAAGAACCGAACCTTTTCCGACCAATCGTCCCGCATGTAGCTGCTGCGCTCCCGTTTTGAGTCGGCGACGATTTCGGTCAGTCGGTCGGGCGTCAAACTGTCGGACCCGAACACAGCACACCGTTTTGGGTCGGCGGCTACAAGCTCTCGCGCCTGTTCCGTTGTCATTCGATGGAAGTAGAGCGCGATCTTGAAGGGGGCAAGCGACTTTGTGTTCTTGTCAACGGCTTCTCCGATGGACGGGAGGTATATCCCAAACAGGTTTTCACGGTAGCGGCTGACCTGATTGACCGGGCTTGGGATGGGCTGTGTTCCGGTGCTATGGTTCACGAAGAACTGCCGGACCTTCCTCGGCTTTTGCCTCCCCGCGTCCCGGCGCCACTCCTCGGTTGCGAAGTAGAGATCTGGGCGCCAGTCCTTCACCTCGAAGAAGACGAGGCCGACCTTTGGGTTCAGTATGGCGAGGTCCGGCTTATCTCCGTTGAGGTGAGGCTGAACGAAAACTTCCCACTCAGCAGGCAGGTGGTCGTCCAAGTACTGCGCCAGCGCCTTCTCTCCGTCGGTGAGAGGCTGTCGAAACTGATTGATCTGATCCCAGCTAGGAAAGATTCGGCTCATAGCACCTCGGAGGGCGGGTTATGCTCGCAACAGAGAGCGGCACAGCGCCAGTTGAACGAGGCATACAAGCGCTGCTCGGCTTCTTCCAGCTTGCTTCTCATAGCTGGGCCTCGCTTTCTCGCAGCCCACAAGTGCGTGAGGCGGCGCTCGTCGGACAATGGCGAGTTAGGAGTCGAGGCGGGAACGCTCTGGCATCCTGTTCGGAAAGTCTCGAAGCGCCGCGTGGGAGAAGGAGCGTCTGACCCCTCCGGCCCGTAGAATGCACGGGTACGGAGGTGGGCATGGCAGGCAAGGAAAGCCGGGTGGTGGGGCTCGACGAAGTCATGGAGCACAAATCGCTTGGTTGGGATTTCCATCGAGGCGACGACATGAGCCCGTATAACTTGGTAATATTCAGGTCATGTCTGAATATGAAGCCAGGCGTAGGCAGATACAAGCCGTGATGGAACGAATATGCACGAACTTACCGGCTATATACGGGCGCCGGCCTGAGGGCGTCCTGGCCGCTCGCCGCTGAGCCTGGATGCGTATGGATCTGCACGGGCGCGGAGCCGGAGCACGTTGGCGGCGCGGCGGCGGCGGGGACGCTGGTGAAAACGGGGCGCCGGGCGAACCCGGCGGGGGCCGGGGGCGTCAGACGGGTTCTACGCGGAGGAACCCGATGCCCGAAGGCCCTGAAGTGCGGCGCTATGCCGACCGGTTGCATGCCGCCCTTGCGGGCCGCCCGCTCGTCGCGGTGGGGGCGCGCACCCGCGCGGCGCGCGCGTGGCTGGCGGCGCACGGGGGCGAACTGCCGGGGCGCTGCGTGCGGGAAGTCCGCTCGCACGGCAAGCATCTGGTGGGGCGCATCGAGGGGGGCTACTTCTTCCACGCGCACCTGATGATGTGGGGCCGGTGGCTGCTCTGCGCCCCCGACGACCCCGCCGTGCTTGCTCCGGACCGCCGCGAGCGCGCCCGCCTGGTGACCGGCGACTGCGCGGCGCTGCTCTACAACGCGCCTATCTTCGAGATCGGGTGCGCCGACCCGTATGCGGCGACGCCGCTGCTCCAGACGCTCGGGCCTGACGCGCTGCCCTACCCGGACGCGCCGCCCTTCGACGCGGAGGCCTTCCTGGCGGCGCTGGCGCGCCCGGAGCATGCCGAGCGCCCGATCGGGGCGCTGCTGCTCGACCAGCGCTTCCTGGCGGGGCTGGGCAACTACCTGCGCGCCGAGATCCTCTACCGGTGCCGCATCGACCCGTGGCGCCCCGCCGCCGCGCTCACGGCCGCCGAGCGCCGCTGCCTGGCCGAGCAGACGCCGGCGCTGACCCGGCGGGCCTACGATACCGGCGGGGTGACGCTCGACGAGGCGGATCGCCTGCGGATGGCCGCCGACCCGGGCCTGGCCTACGCGCCGGGCAAGCCGGGCGGCTTGCGCCACTATGCGTTCCGACGCACCAATTTGCCGTGCCTGCGCTGCGGGGCGGCGATCCGGCAGCGCCGGCAGGTGACGCATGCCGACGAGGAGGGCGAGCGCACCCGCATCATCTACTACTGCCCGCGCTGCCAGGGCGTCCCCGACTAGCGGGCGGCGGGGGCGCCACCGGCCGATGCGGCAAGGGCGCGCCTGCGGCGCAATGGTTACATTCGGCGCGGCGGCGGGAGGGTATATTCGCCGCCGGTCTTCCCTCTGCTGATCCGAAAGCTCTGATGCGCCCTTACCCCCGCCGCGCGGTGCAGTATAGTGCCATCTTTTTGCGCCTCGCGCTCGGGGCGGGCTTTCTCTCGGCCGTGGCCGACCGTTTCGGCCTGTGGGGCGCGCCGGGAGCTTCCGGCGTCGCGTGGGGCGACTTCGGGCATTTTCTGACCTACACGGCGCAGCTCAACCCTTTCTTGCCGGCCTCGCTCATTCCCGCCGTCGGGTGGGTCGCCACGGCGGCTGAGGTGATCCTGGGCGCTGCGCTCCTGCTGGGGGTGCGGCTTCGGGAGACTGCTTTTCTGAGCGGCGTGCTTTTGCTGGCCTTTGCCTTCGGGATGATTCTCGGCTCCGGCCCCAAGGCTCCGCTCGACTACTCGGTGTTTACGGCCGCCGCCGGGGCGTTTCTGCTTTCCGCCGTTTCTGCGGGCAACCGGGCGCCTTAGCAGGCGCGCCTGAAGCGGCGGCGGCCTCTCCCCTGCCCTTGCGGCGGCGGGCGTTTTTGGTGAGGCGGTGCGGGCAAGGGAGCGGGGGCGTAAATTGCGCGCGGCTTTTTCCACTGATGACCCCCCCTCCCCTATGCCTGAGACCACCGCCCGACTGCTTATCCGCTGCGCCGACCGGCCCGGCATCGTCGCCGCCGTGTCGAACTTTCTCTATAACCACGGCTCCAACATTACGGCGCTCGACCAGTATTCGACGGACCCGGAGGGCGGGACGTTTTTCCTGCGGATGGAGTTTCAGACGCCGCATCTGGACGTGGCGCACCCGGTGCTGGAGCGGGCCTTCGGGGCGACGGTGGCGGCGCGCTACGAAATGGAGTGGCACATCAGCTATGCGGCCGTGCGCAAATCGGCGGCGATTCTGGTCTCGAAGTATGACCATGCGCTGCTGGATCTGCTGTGGCGGACGGAGCGGGGCGAGCTGCCGGCGCGCATCTCGATGGTGGTGAGCAACCACCCGGACCTGGGGCCGGCCGTGGAGGGCTTCGGGATTCCGTTCCACCACGTCCCCGTCACGCGGGACAACAAGCGCGAGGCGGAGGCGCAGATCCTGGAGCTGCTGGAAGGGCAGGCCGATGTGGTGGTGCTGGCGCGGTACATGCAGATCCTGAGCGAGGAGTTCGTGGCGCGGTATCCGAACCGGATCATCAACATCCACCATTCGTTTCTGCCGGCGTTTGCGGGGGCGAACCCGTACCACAAGGCGGCCGAGCGGGGGGTGAAGCTGATCGGGGCGACGGCGCACTTCGTGACGCCGGAGCTGGACATGGGGCCGATCATCGAGCAGGATGTGATTCGGGTGACGCACCGCCACCATGCGGACGACCTGCGGCGGCTCGGGCAGGACATCGAGCGGGCGGTGCTGACGCGGGCGGTGCGGTGGCACCTGGAGGACCGCATCCTGGTGCACGGCAACAAGACGGTGGTGTTTGCCTGAGGCGGGCGGCAATTATTGGAGCCTGCGGGATCCTGAACCTTCCTTGCGGAATTATTATCGGGGCGGTGGGCTTAGTTATTTAAGCCCGTAGGCCGCCGGACGATAGTTGTTGTAAAGAAGCCGTCCGAGGGGCGGCTTTGCAACCGGCAAGCGGAGGCGACGATGAACGGACTGAACCTGAACCTGCTGCTCGGCGTGGGGTCGGACTTCGAGCAGGCGCAGTACACGATTCTGGCGGAGCTGGCGGCTTCGCGCAGGGCCTTCGGGCGCAACGAGATTTATCCGCACCTGGCGGGGCTCGTGGACGTGTACCATGCCGTAGGCGCGGTGCTGCAACAGGGGCGCAGCCTCCGGGAGGCGCTGCCGCGCACGCTGCGGCGCATCGACTTGCAGACGGGCGATTTGCACTATGCGCCGGCTTACCCGAGCGACGAGCGTATGGCATACCTGGAGGAGGTGATGGCGTGGGCGCTGCCGCACATCGAGCGGACGATCGAGGAGGGGCGCACGATCTTCGACTTCGTGGAGGAGCGCCTGCGCGTGGAGCAGGTGGGGCTGGCGCCGCTCTACGACGAGGAGGGCTACTTGCTGGTGGCGGACCGGGCCGCCGGGGTGGTGCATGTGCTCGAATACGCGCTCTCGATCATCACGCGGGCCGAGGAGCGGTTCCGGTCGCTGCGGACGGTGTACCTATACGCGGCGCCGGAGGCTGAGGGCGCGCCGGGGCAGATCAAGCGGCGGCTGCTGGCCGAGCGGCGGATGCTGCCCAACCCGGCGACGTATTTCGTGGAGGCGGAGGTGGACTTTCCGTACGAGCCGACGCTTTTGCCGGTGGCCAAGCGTAAGCTGATGCAGCGCCTCTGCCGGACGCCGGGGATGGCCTGAGGCGGGCGGCGCAATCCAACGGCTGAACGAGCGGCGGGAGCGTGCGCGAGAAAGCGCGCCCCGGATGCACTACAGCGCCTACCCCGACTACGCCGGCAGCTTTCGGCAGGGAACGCTGAGGGAATAACTTAAGGGGAGCGCCACCCACGGCCCGGCGCGTTCCGGGCGCCTACCTCCCTCCTACCCTTCCGACTGCCCATGCGCCGCAGCCCTATCGCCACCCACCTTTCCGACGGACTCGGACGGCCGCGCCATGCCTCTATCGAACGGCTGATCCGGATGGCCTTCGAGGCGGGGCTGATTTCGGATTACCGGATGACGCCGACGCAGGTGCGGCTGACGCAGGCGGAGGTGGTGGTGGTGGACGAGGACCCGGAGGCGGCGCGGCAGGCGCTGCTGCACCTGTTGCGGCGCGAGGAGCCGGTGGAAGCGGCCTAAGGCCGGGGCGGCGGCGTTCGGGCTTGCGTTTGGCGCGGGGGCGCCCCATCTTGACGGCGTGTGTGCACGAACCTGAAGCTGCGCCGGGCCGGCGCGCCACTGCCTTTTCATGTCGGAGCCTGCTTTTCCTGAGAGCGTCGCGGAGCTTGCCGGGGTCGGCGCGCGGCGGGCGGAGGCGCTTGCCAAGGTGGGCATCGCGGCGCCGCTGGACTTGCTGCACTACTACCCGCGCCGCTACCTGGACCGCTCGACGATTACGCCGATCCGCGCGCTCTCGGAAGAGATGCCCTCGGCGACGGTGGTGGGCGAGGTGCGCGTCTGCGGGGTAGTGCAGGCGGGGCCGAGGCGGCGCTTCGAGCTGATCGTGGAGGACGAGAGCGGCGGCAAGCTCAAGTGCGTCTGGTTTCAGGGGGTGGCGTGGATCGGCAAGTCGTTTGCCCTGGGCGAGCGCGTGGCGTTCCACGGCAAGCCGCAGCGTTTCGGGCGGCAGTTTTCGATGACGCACCCGGACTTCGACAAGCTCGACGAGGACTCGGCGGGGTTCGAGACGGGACGCATCATTCCGCTTTATCCGGGCGGGGCGGCGCTGGAGCGCGTGGGGCTGACGAGCCGGCAGTTCCGGCGGATCATCTACGGTTTTTTTCGGACGCACGGGCCGGCGATGCGCGACGCGTTCCCGGAGTGGATCTGCGCGCGGGACGCGCTGCTCGAAGGGCGGACGGCGCTGCGGGCCATTCACTTTCCGAAATCGACGGCGGAGCTGAGCCGGGCGCGGGAGCGGCTGAAGTACGAAGAGCTGTTTTACCTGCAACTGATGCTGGGCATCACGCGGCAGACGCGGCAGCAGGCGGCGGGGCCGGCCTTCGGGGCGCCGGGGGCGCGCTACCACCGGCTGCTGGGCGAGGTGCTGCCGTTCGAGCTGACGCGGGCGCAAAAGGCGGCGCTGACGGACATCATCCTGGACGCGCAGCGAGGGGTGCAGATGAACCGCCTCGTGCAGGGCGACGTGGGCTCGGGCAAGACGGCGGTGGCGCTTGCGGCGATGGCGTTTGCCATTGACAGCGGCTACCAGGCCGCGTTCATGGCGCCGACGGAAATTCTGGCGGAGCAGCACTATGCCAACCTGAAGCGGTACCTGGACCCGCTGGGCATCGAGACGCGGCTGCTTCAGGGGGGGCAGAGCAAGGCGCTGCGGCAGGAGGTGCTGGCCGACCTGGCCGAGGGGCGCGCGCATGTGGCTGTAGGCACGCACGCGCTGATCCAGGAGGGGGTGGCGTTTCAGCGGCTGGGGCTGGCCGTGGTGGACGAGCAGCACCGCTTCGGGGTGATGCAGCGGGCGGAGATGTTCCGCAAGGGCGAGAACCCGCATATGCTGCTCATGACGGCCACGCCGATTCCGCGCTCGCTGGCGATGACGCTCTACGGCGACCTGGACGTGACGACGATCCGGGAGCTGCCGGGCGGGCGCAAGCCGATCAAGACGTTCATCCGGTCGGAGAAGCGGCGCGAGGAGGTGTACGCCTTCCTCCGGGAGCATCTGCGCGAGGGGCGGCAGTGCTACGTCGTATACCCGCTGGTGGAGGAAAGCGAGAAGCTGGATTTGAAGGACGCCGAGTCGGGGTTTGCGCATTTGCAGGAGGTATTCCGGCCGTACCGGGTGGAGATGGTGCACGGGCGGATGCTGCCCTACGAGAAGGAGGAGGCGATGGCGCGCTTCAAGCAGGGCGAGGCCGACATTCTGGTGGCGACGACGGTGATCGAGGTGGGGGTGGACGTGCCGAACGCGACGATCATGCTGATCGAGCACGCCGAACGCTTCGGGCTGAGCCAGCTTCACCAGCTTCGCGGGCGCGTGGGGCGCGGCGGCGAGCAGAGCTACTGCATCCTAATGCCGGGCTACAAGCGGTCGGCGGAGGCGGAGGAGCGCCTGGCGGTGATGGCGACGACCAACGACGGCTTCGAGATCAGCGAATTCGATTTGAAGCTGCGCGGGGCGGGCGAGTTCTTCGGAACGCGCCAGAGCGGGTTGCCGGACCTCAAGATTGCGGACATCACGCAGGACCAGGAGATTCTGGCGCGGGCGCGGGCGACGGCGTTTGCGCTGCTGGAGCGCGACCCGAATTTGCGCGCGCCGGAGCATGCGGCCATACGGGAGCACTACCTGCGACGCTACGCGCCCAAAGGCAGCGCGCTGGCGCGGGTGGGCTGAAGGGCGGGGTGCTCTTAGGGGCGGCGGCGGGGCTCATCGTAAACACGATCCACGCGGGACTGCTTCGAGCGCATGGAGGCCTGCCGGGCGTGCGCGATGGAGGCTTGATCGCCTCGGCCTTGGCGCGTCCTCTCCACCGCTACCCTTATGAGCCGGCGATCCGGCTTCGCTTGCGGCGGTTTTTCTGTTTTTGAACGGACTGACGCTCACGGCCTCGGAGGTGGAAGCCTACGACCTGGTGATCGGCGTCGCGGAGGGCCAGCCTCGGGAAGGCGGAAGCGGCGGGGCGGCTGCGGGGGCGTACGCAGGCAATGCCGTAGGCGGAGCGCGCGGGCATGCCGCTATGGGTTTATGCTTTTGCCTGGATCCTCGACTCTGGATTTCGGTAAGGAGGGCGCGCCGGCAGCTCCCTGCGGCGGCAGTAGGCGGGGCAATGCTCGCGGCGCGGGGGGTTTTAGTGGACGTAGCTGGCGGCGTTGATGTCGATGGTGCAGCCGGTGGCGTGGTCGGCGAGGCCGGAGGCGAGCAGGACGGCGAAGGGGGCGATGTCGCGGGGCTCGGTGAGGCGGTCGGCGGCGAGGTCCTGAAGGGCGAAAGCTTCGCCGTAGCGGTCGATGAAGTCCTGGGCCATGTCGGTGCGGGTGAAGCCGGGGGCGAGGGTGAAGGCGAAGACGCCCCGGCGGCCGAAAGCGCGGGCGAGCGAGCGCGTGAGGGCGACGAGGCCGGCCTTGGTTTCGGCGTAGACGAGGTAGTCGGGGGTGTCGCCGCGGAAGGCGGCGCGCGAGGCGACGTTGAGGATGCGGCCGCCGCCCCGGGCGAGGAAGTGCGGCAGGGCGAGGCGGCAGAGCAGTTCGGGGGCGCGCAGGTTGACGGCGGCGGCGCGGTCCCAGGCGGTTTGCCAGTCGGCGAGGGGCATATCGAGCGGCAGGGCTTCGGCGATGGCGGCGTTGTTGACGAGGACATCGAGGCGGCCGTAGCGCGCGAGGACGGCGTCGTAGAGGCGTCGGCAGGCGTCGGGGTGTTCGAGGTCGGCGCCGACGGCGAAGGCGCCGCCGCCGAGGGCGTGGGCGAGCGCTTCGGCGGCGTCGGCGCGGCGGTGGTAGTGCACGGCCACGGCGGCGCCGGAGGCGGCCATGGCCTCGGCGAGGGCGCGGCCGATGCCCCGGCCGGCGCCGGTGACGAGGACGACTTTGTCGGCAAGGGAAACGTGCATGGGAAGGCGGGCTTCGGAAGTTAGGGGCGGCTGTGCGCCGTGAGGATCGGGGGTCAAGGGCGGCCGGGGCCGAGCGTCTCCGGACTACTTGCCGGGGGCTTTAGTAGTAGAGGCGCTCGCGCAGGCCGCCGACGTGCCGCTCGACGGGGACGATCTCGAAGGGGATGCGGCCGATGGTGTGGGCCTCCTCGGTCTGCACATCGACGCGCCAGCGGCCGGGGTGGACGTTTTTCTTGAAGGTAGGGGCGCGAAAGCCGAGGTAGCGGCCGCCTTCGATGGTGTAGGGCTTGCGGTCGGTGACGACCCAGCGCTTTTCGCGGGGGTCGTAGTACTGCCAGACGTGGTAGACGCGGCCGCGCAGCTCGGTGGGGGCGAAGACGGCGGCGAAGCAGTAGACGGTGTCGCCGGGGGCGAAGTGGAAGTCGGCGGCGGCGCGGCGCCAGGGCTGATGCCAGGGGGCGGGCTCGTAGACGAGGCGGTAGGCGCCCTGCCCGGCTTTGCCGGCGTAGTGGAAGATGCCGCCGTAGCGGAGCGCGAGGGGGACGGGCGGAATCCAGCGCTGGAGGTAGAACACGTTCATGAGGAGGAACAGCCCGCCCACCATGCCGAGCGCTCCGGCGTAGACGCGCGCCTGCCGAAGCACCCCGCGCCGCCGCAGGAAGCGCAACATGGCCGCTACGACGACGAGGCTGCACAAGCCGCCGGCGAAAAAGTACCAGAAGCCGATGCGGCGGGTCAGGATGGGGATGAAGAAGATGAAGAATGAGCAGACGGCGAGGTAGTAGAGGGCAAAGAGCAGGTAGAGGCTGACGAGGCGCTTGTGCAGGAACTCGTTGGAGACGAGCAGCACGAGCAGCAGGGCCAGGTAGAGCGACGAGCGGGTGAGGGAGGCGCTTTGCAGATAGAAGATGACGTAGGAGGAGAAGAGCGCGCCGAGGAAGAACTGGATGCCGGCGGGGAGCCAGTCCTGATAGCGCCGGACGAAGCGGCAGCGGATGCGGCCCTGGTCGGCGAAGGCGGCGATGAGGATGAGGGCGCCGAGCAAGACGAGGTAGGCGAGCAGAAACAGCAGGTCGGTCAGGTTGTCGATGCGCTTGAGGGTGGCGGCATCCCAGAGGACGCCGCCGACGAAGAAGAGCAGCGGCAGGAAGCGCTCGTGGCGCTTGTAGAGGGCATGGCCGCGCCGGTAGGCGGGGTGGCGCTCGTACCAGGGCGGCGCTTCGGGCGGCGCTTCGGGCGGCGCTTCGGGCGGCGCTTCGGCGGGCAGGGCCGGCCCCTCGGGGGGGAGGGGCGGCGTTTCGGGCGTGGGGGGCGCAGGCTCCATGAGGCGGGTTAAGGGCGTGCAGGCGCGGAGGCGCCGGAAGAGGGCAGGGGGGCCGGGGGGGCGCCTGCGGGAGGCGCGGCGGCCGAGGGGGCGCGCCAGATCGGCACGGAGGAGCAGGGCTCGCCGTACATGAGCTTGCGGGCCACCGCTTGCAGCTTTTGCACGGCGCGCAGGTACGCCGTGAGCGGGACGATGCGGCTGGCGCAGCCTTTGACGACGACGATGCGGCCGGCGAAGCGGCTCCAGTCGGCGGCTTCGAGGCGGCGGACGAAATGATCGCGGATGAGGTCGGGGGCGCGGCCGTGAGCGACGGAGCGGGCGATGCCGTCGAGGCGGGAGGCGACGAGCATGTAGGCCCAGACGGGGATGATGGCGTCGGTGGAGCAGTAGACGGCGACATGGGCGCCGTGGTACTGCGCCCAGTCCCAGGCGCGGACGGCTTCGCGGAACGGTTTTTCCTTGAGGATGAGGCCCCGGTGGAGGAACGGGTGCAGGTCGAACTCGACGACGGGGGCTTCGTCCCAGAGGCTTTCGAGGTCGAACACGTCGATGTCGCTCTCGGCGACGCGGTTGACGAGGTTAAGGGAGTCGTTCATACGGCGGCGAGGTCGTCGAGGGCGCGGCAGAGCCGGCGGGCGGCTTCGGCAAGGGCATCCTCGGGGGTGAACCGCCCGAAGCTCAGGCGGATGGTAGCCAGGGCGTCGGCGTCGGAGAGGCCCATGGCGCGCAGGACGTGGCTGGGGCGTCCGGCGCCGCTGGAGCAGGCGCTGCCGGCCGAGAAGGCGAGCGTGCGCGCGGCGGCCATGAGGGCGGCGGCGGGGACGCCGGGGAAGGTGATGCTGAGCGTCTGGGGGAGGCGGGGCGCGGCGGCGCCGTTGACGCGGGCGGCGGGCCGGCAGGCGCAGAGGGCGGCTTCGAGGCGGTCGCGGGCGGCGGCCTGGCGGGCCGGTTCGCCGGCGGCGAGGGCGGCGGCGGCGCGCTCGGCGGCGGCGCCCATGCCGACGATGCCGGGCACGTTGAGGGTGCCGCCGCGCAAACCTCCCTCCTGCCCGCCGCCGTCGAGGAGCGGGCGAAGGCGGAGCGGGCGGCCGAAGGCGAGGGCCCCGACGCCCTTAGGGCCGTGGAACTTGTGCGCCGCGCACACCAGGAGATCGGCGAGGGCGGCATCGACGGGGACTTTGCCGGCGGCCTGGGCGGCATCGACGAGGAAACGCACGCGGCGACGGCGCGCGACCTCGGCGATCTCGGCGACGGGCTGGAGCACGCCGGTTTCGTTGTTGGCCCACATGACGGCGACGAGGACCGTTTCGGGGCGGAGGGCTTCGGCGACGGCTTCGGCGCGGACGGCGCCGTCGGGCTCGGGAGGGACGTAGGTTACGGCGGCGCCTTCGCGTTCGAGGGCGCGGCACGTTTCCAGCACGGCGGCGTGCTCGATGGCGGTCGTGACGATATGCGCGCCGGGGCGGCCGCCGGCGAGGCCCTTGAGCGCCATGTTGAGGGCCTCGGTGGCGCCGCTGGTGAACACGATGCGCTCCGGAGGCAGGCCCAGGAGCGCGCCGGTTTGTTCGCGGGCGCGCCCGACGGCTTCGTCGGCGGCCCAGCCGTAGGCGTGGGCGCGGGCGGCGGGGTTGCCGTAGTCCTCGGTGAAGTAGGGCAGCATGGCCGCGACGACGGCGGGGTCGGCGGGCGTCGTGGCGTTGGCGTCGAGGTAGAGGGGGGCGTTCACGGGCGGCGGGTTTGCCCCGTCAACCCCGGCTCGGGTGCGCGGGTTTCCGGCGGTGCGCGTGCGGCCGCCACATCTCCCACAGGGACGCCCCTACCATGGCGATCAGGCAGACGAACGTGGAGAAGCCGGCGGCCATCATGACGAAGGCCATGGGCTTGGCCCACGCCGGGCCAAGCCACCGCAAGGCCGCCATGCCGCCGAAGAGCACGAGCGTGGCGACAAACGGCTCGGCGGCGAGCACGGCCTTCGTGCGCGGCCGCGCCCGGCCAAGCAGGAAGATGCCGCCGATACTGAGGAAGATGAGCGCGAAGGAGGTGACGTGGGTATGGATGATGCTCAGCATCTCGACGAGGCTTTTCTCGTACTTGATCTCGGCGACTTCCTCGGCGGGGGCGCCCTCGTTGCCCCGAAACTGCTCGGCGACGCCCTGCGGAGAGCCCTGCGTGGTGAAGGCGACGAAGTACAGCCCGGTCAGGTAGCCGGCGGTCATCGTGATGAGAAAGGCGGTCAGCAAAACGCGCCAGGGGCCCGGCATCCGGTCGAGGCGGGGCAGCGCGTGGAGGTCCGCAGGCGCGTTATCCACGGGCGCCTCCGCCGAGGGTGCGCCGCTCGGCCTCGAAGTCGGGCGCCGGAGGGTCGGCGCGGTAGCGGCCGGCGACGACGCTGAGCACTTTCTTGACGCCGGCGTTGAGGGCCCGCACCGAGATGGTGGCGCCCGTGATGTTGATGATGTCGCGGTTGATGCGCAGCGGGTCGGCGGCCGTTTTGCCCCGGTACTGGTAGAGGAAGCGGGGCATGCGGACTTCGCCGCCGCGACTTTCGCGGTAGACCATGACGGCGACTTTCTCCACCTCGAAGGAGGGGCGTATGCCGGTCATGAAGGTGATGGGCTGGTATTTGCCCAGTTCGTCGGTGATGACGGCGTAGCCGAGGAAGCGCCCGGCGGCGTTGTAGCACAGCGCGACCTCGAAGCGGGGTTCGAGGTCGCGGCGGCCGAGCGAGCGGGCGAGGGCCGTCTGCTGCGAAGCGCTGAGGACGACGGTTTCGGTGATGTAGCGGGCCGAGGCCGGGAAGACCTCTTTGAGCGCCTGATCCACCGTCAGGTATACGTGCACGTCGTCGCGGGCGGCGGCGCGCAGGGCGGCGACCGGAGCCAGCAGCAGGGCGGCGAAGAAGGCGCGCCGCGAGCAAGAAGCAGCTTTCATGCGGGGGGGGTCAGAAATAGGTGGCAAGGCTGAAGAAAAGCGTTGAGCCGCGCGCTTCGCGGAAGCCGGCAGGCGAGGTGGTCGAGTTGAAGCCCCAGTCCAGCTTGAAGACGGTATCCTCGACCGGGCGGAAGTTGAGGCCGAGGGTGATGCGGTCCTGCTTCGGCTCGGGGATGTCGCCCTTGACGCCGAAGTCGAGGTAGTCGTAGCGGCCGACGAGGGTGAAGACGCTGCCTTCGAGGAGGGCGTCGGCGGGGACGTGGAAGCCGGCCTGGGCGTAAAAGCCGTGCTGCACCTGCGTGGGGTAGCCGAAGCGTTCGAGGCCGATGCTGGAGCGCGCGAACTCGCCCATGATTTGCACCGGGCCCCGGGTGAGCTGGGCGTCAGCGGCGAGGATGGAAGCGCGGTCGTCGGAGGCATTGTCGTAGGCGCCCGTGTGGAAGGAGCCGCCGAGCTGGACGCCGAGCCGGGGGCTCCAGGAGAGGCGCCCGACGAGGGATTTGCCGGTGTTGTTGTCGGCGCGGTGGTTGCCGCGCGCGCTGCGCAGGCGCACTTGCGTCGGGACGCCGTCGGTCACCTTGACGCCCTCGGCGTTGAAGCCGTTGACGAGGTAGAGCTCGTAGTTGAGCACCTGCATGGCGCTCGGGTAGAGGGCGCCGTGAAAGCCCATGCCGGACTCGGAGAGGGTGGTCGGGATGATTTGCGTGTTGACGAGGGGGCGCTCGGTCAGGTCGTTCCAGGGGCTGTCGTGGACGAGGTTGAAGTAGCCGAGCGGGCTCAGGATGATGCCGCCGCGAAAGACGAGCCACTCGCGCAGCATGAAGTCGGTGGCGGCGTATTCGATTTTGATTTCGCCGTCGTCTTCGGGGTTGCCGCCGTACTCGAACTCGATTTCGGCGGCGACGTGGAGGCGGTCGGTGACCTCGGAGTAGAGGAAGGGGATGAAGCGGTGCTGGCGGAAGGTGCTGGTTTTGCGGTTGAGGTCGGCGTCGAACTCGTAGCGCAGTTCGTGGTCCATGTAGCCGCCGAGGGCGGTTCCGCGTCCCATGCGGGTGATGTAGGGTTTGTCGTAGATGCCGCCGGGCACGCCTTCGCGTTTGCCGTCGTCCTGGGCGGAGGCGTCGGCGGCGCAGGCGGAAAGGAGCAGGAGCGCGAGCAGGGTAGAAACGGAGCGGTTCATCAGCGGTTTGGGGGGCGTGTGCGTTGGGGGTGTGCGGGATTCAGGAAAACAGGGGGAAGCCGGGGGGGGACTGCACGGCGG
>CBDTTW010000055.1:0-16809 GCA_965363675.1 uncultured Rhodothermaceae bacterium | reverse complement strand
GCCGACTTGCCGGCGCCCGCCGTGGCAAGGGGCGCTTCGTCGAACTCCACGATCACGTCTACCGCGTCGTCGGGGTGCGCGGTGTACGTGTAGAGCGCCTGTTGATCCTGGCGCACGCTCACCCGCACGGTGCGGTCGTCGGCGCGCTGCTGAGCCGCCGCCGACGAGGCGACGAGAAGGCCGAGGGCGAAGAGCATCGCCTGCCGGGTCATACGGAGGAGCGCGCACCGGCGTATCATGGAAATAATTGGTCTAAATGTTTGTATAAAGCGAAGATAAGGTAAAATGACCTTGAATGTAATTATTACCTTACGAAAAGCGTTTGAAAGAAAGAGGCGATCATGAAAGACAAAGCTGTATGACACGCGGGTGGTTCAGGGCGCCGGTTTTTGCATGGCTGGCGGCGGGGCTTTGCCTCGGGGCGGCCCCGGCGTGGGGGCAGCGGCCGGGCGCGCGCATGGCCTTCCCGGTGGAGGGCCGCGTGCATGCGCTCGTCGTGTTCGTGCAGGACGTGGGCGTGCCGGAGGCGCACGGCGACTTTGCGACGGACCCTGAAACGGAGTGGCCCGCCGACTGGAGCCTCGGCCCGGAGCGGCGCCTGCCGGCGTGGGCCGCCGGAGAGCGGCTGCTGGCGCGCCCCGAGACGCCGCCCGAAGCTTTCGATTCCGGTTCGCTGAGCGCCTTCTACCGCATCATGTCGCACGGGCGTTTCACGCTCAGCGGCTACGTCTACCCCCGCGTCTACGTCCCCCGGCATCCGCCGGCGTGGTACCATGCCAACCGGGGCGCGTTGCAGAACGGCGCGGCGCGCCTGGCGCACGAGGCGTTGACCTCGGCGGAGCTTCAGGACTACCTGGCGCGCAACCCGGACGGCTGGGACCTGGGCCGCCTCGATACCTACCGCAACGGCGCAAACGCCTACGCCCCCGACGGCGTGCTCGACCTGGTGGTGCTCGTGCACCGCGACGCAGCGCTGCCCGAGCTGCGCCGCCTGCCGAATGGGGCGCGCTCGCGCGGCGGCTCTATCACGTCGCTCGGCGTCGATGCCGAGTGGCGGCCCGGCTCTCCCGACTACCGGCTCCCCGACGTGGACGGCTTCGCTTCGGAGCCGGTGCGTCTGGCCGGTTTGCGCGTCGTGGACAACCTGGCCTCCGGCAGCGGCCTGACGGTGCAGGCGCTTACGCGGAAGGCGGCCGTGCGCATCATCGCGCACGAGCTGGGGCACCGGCAGTTCGGGCTCTACCATACCTGCGAGGACGCGCATACCGCCGCCGCCGACTGCATCGGCATCATGGGCGGCGCCTATCTGACCCTGAGCGCCCCCGACCGCCTCAAGCTGGGGTGGGCCGAGGAGACGCCCGTCGATGTGGGCTACTTCCGCAAGACGCCGCTGCTGTTCGAGGATGCCCTGACCTCCGGCAAGGTGTACCGCCTGCAAGGCCGCACGCCCGGCTGCGGCGACGTGCTCGTGGAGGCGCGCACCTGGAACAACTTCTGGGATGCGCCGCCGGGAGCTTTCCCCGGCAACGACGACGGCGACGACGGCGACCTCTTCCTGCCGCAGGAAGGGCTTTACCTGTACGCGGCGCCCATGCCCGGCCAGGCCGAGTGCGGCGGCAGCCGCAACCCTGCCTACGACTACGCCCTTTACTCCAGCCTGGAGAACAGCGGCCTCTACGAGCGCCTGACGCCGTTCCGGCCGGGCGACGCCGCCGCCCTGCGCGCCTTCCAGACGGGCGGCGCCTACAAGGCGGCCTATACGCCCGGCGACGAGTACGCCCCGCACACGCGCCCCCGCTTCGGCTATTACCGCAACCCGTGGCTGGATGCGCGCCTCACCGTGACGGACATCCGCCGCGCCGCCTTGGGCTTCGAGGCCGTCGTGTGGTCGGACTTCTACCGGGGCCGGGGCGAAGGCAGCGGCCCTGTGCTCTACCCCAACCCTGCCGACGATTACGCGACGCTCGACTTCGAGACGGCGGCCGAGGGCAGGGTGACCGTGCGCGTCTACGACCTGCTCGGGCGCGAAGCGGCGCGCCTCGCCGACGGCTGGTTTCAGGCCGGAAAGCATCGCCAGGGGCTCGACACGTCGGGGCTGGCCGCCGGAACGTATCTATGCCGGATCGGTACAGGTAGCAATACTGTAACAACTCGCCTGGTCGTGGCCCGGTAGCTCCGGGGCTTCATGAAGCAACAGACTGTGTTCGCTGTATAAACTATTACGGAATATGAAGATGCGATTTTTACTGAACAGGGCCGTGGTCGCCGCGCTGCTGCTGGCCCTCGCAGGCGCCGCCCAGGCGCAGCCGCTGCCGGTGCAGGTGGACCTGGACTATGCCACCTTCGCCTACGCCCCCGAGGAGACGCTGCTGGAAGTATACCTCTCGTTCGGGGCTTCCTCGTTCGCCTACGACGAGGTCGAGGGAGTGGGCTACAAGGCGTCGCTGCCGGTGCTGATGGGGCTTTACCCGGACGCGCAAAGCACGACGGCGGTGTGGGCCGACAATGCGCGGCTTCAGTTCACCCTGGCCGACACGACCGGGTTCGTGGGCGGCAAGTTCTTCGTGCATCAGTTGCGGGCGCCGGTGGCGCCGGGCTCCTACGAACTGCGCATCATGATCCCGCCCGACGCCGCCCTGGAGCGCCAGCAGTTGGAGGTGCGGCGCACCCTCGACGTGCCGTCGTACGGCCGCAGCACGTCGCTGGCGATCTCGGACGTGGTGCTCTCGAACGGCATCCTCAACTCGGCCGACCGCAACGATCCGTTTTTCAAGAACGACCTTTCGGTGCGCCCCAACGTGAGCCGCCTCTACGGCAAGGGCGTCTCGGACGTGTATTACTACGCCGAGGTTTACAACCCGAGCGGCACGGCCGGCCCCGACGGGCAGTACACCCTGACGGCTTCGGTCGTGCCGGCGGGGCGGACGGAGCCGGTGGGCGCGCTCGTGCGGACGATGGCGCGCGAGAGCCGCTCGCCCGACGTGGTGGTGGGCTCCTTCGACGTGGCGGGGCTGGCGACGGGCTCGTACCTGCTGCGTTTGGCTGTTCTCAACGACGCCGGGGCGGTCGTGGGCGAGCAGAGCCGCAAGTTCTTCGTCTACAACCCCGACGTAGCCCGGCAGGAGGCCCCGGCCGTCGATGTGACGTTCGAGGGCAGTCGGTGGGCCGGCATGAGCGAGGAGGAGGTGAGGCAGGCGTTCGAGCACGTGGACATCATCGCCAACGACTCCGAGCGGCGGCGCATCCGCAACTTGAACACCCTCCAGGACCGCCAGCGCTTCCTCATGGAGTTCTGGAACAAGCGCAACCCGAACCCCGGCTCGGCCTTCAACATGTATCAGGAGGAGTTCACGCGCCGCTTGCAGTACGTCTCGGAGCGTTACGCCGAAAGCCAGATGCCCGGCTGGAAAACCGACCGGGGTCGCACGTTCATCAAGTACGGCCAGCCGACGCATATCGAGCCGCACCTGTATGACCGCGAGGTGAAGCCGCACGAGATCTGGCAGTACAACAACATCCCCGGCGAGGGGCAGGCCACCTTCGTTTTTGCGGACCGCACCGGCTTTGGGCAGTTCGAGATGATCCACTCGACGGTGGCGGGCGAGCGCTCGCTGCCCGAGTGGGAGGTGGAACTGCGCCGCTAGACTTCAGCGCCCCCGGCGGGGCCCGAGCGTCTTACAACCCGTTATTGCAATCAAAAAAGATGTTCTTCGTACAGGCATTATGCTGAAAACGACCCTCTACCTCTCGGCGCTCCTGGCGCCCCTGTGTTTGTGCCTGGCGACGGCCGTCCGCGCGCAGGACGCCGCCGACGACCCTTACCTGTGGCTGGAGGACGTGGAGGGCGCGCGTGCGATGGCGTGGGTGAAGGAGCGCAACGCCGCAACCCTGGCCGAGCTGGAGGCGCGCCCCGAGTTCGGCGCCCTGCGCAGCCGCCTCGCCGAGATCCTCGGCTCGCGCGAGCGCATCGCCATGCCGAGCATCATGGGCGACTACCTGTACAACTTCTGGCAGGACGCCGAGCATCCCCGGGGGCTGTGGCGGCGGACGACGTGGGCCGAGTACCGCACCGAGGCGCCCGCGTGGGAAACGGTGCTCGACCTCGACGTGCTCGGGCAGGCCGAAGGCGTGCCGTGGGCCTTCAAGGGCGCCAACTGCCTGCCGCCGCAATACCGCTCGTGCCTCGTCGGCCTCTCGCGGGGGGGCGCCGACGCGGTGCAACTGCGCGAGTTCGACCTGGCCGACAAGCAGTTCGTCGAGGGCGGCTTCCGCACGCCCGAGGCCAAGCAAAGCGCCGCCTGGATCGACCAGAACACCCTGCTGCTTGCCTCCGACTTCGGCGAGGGCAGCATGACCACCTCGGGGTATGCCCGCACGGTGCGTCGGTGGAGCCGGGGCGAGGCTCCCGGGGCGGGTCCGGTTTTGTTCGAGGCGCTCCCGGCGGATATGGGCGTGTGGGTCGGCTCGCTCTGGACCGAGGGCCGGATCGTTCCGTACGTCACGCACCGGCCGGGCTTCTTCGAGGCGTACCACTACCTCGTCGGCCCCGGCGGCGACCTCTCGAAGCTCGACCTCCCGAACGACGCCGAGTGGACGCTGTTGCAGGGGCAACTCGTGGTGCGCCTGCGGACGCCGTGGGAGGTCGGCGGCCAGACGCTGCCCGCCGGCGCCGTGGCGGCCGTGGACTGGCAGGCCTACCAGGGCGGCGGGCGCGCTTTCGAGATCGTGGCGCGCTCCGAGGGAGACCGCATCGTGGAGGGCTTTGCGACGACGGCCGACCATCTGCTCGTGAGCGTGCTCAACAACGTGCGCGGCGAGCTGTACCGCTATCGGCGTGAGGAGGGGGCGTGGCGGGCCGAGCGCGTGCCGGCCCCGGACCTCGGATCGGTCGGCATCGTCTCGACCGACGAGGAAACCAACCGGTTCTTTTTCACCTACGGCAGTTACCTTCAGCCGACGAGTCTGTACCTCTCGGAGAACGGCGGCGACGTGGCCCTGGTGAAGCAGCTTCCGGCGCTGTTCTCCGCCGAGGGCCTGGTTACGGAGCAGCACGAAGCCGTTTCCAAGGACGGCACGCGCATTCCGTTCTTCATCGTGCACCGCAAAGGCCTGCGGCACGAGGGCGCCAACCCGACGCTGCTCTACGGCTACGGCGGCTTCGAGATTTCCATGACGCCCGGCTACAGCGCCGTGGCGGGGGCGGCGTGGCTGGAGCGCGGGGGCGTATGGGTGGTCGCCAACATCCGGGGCGGCGGCGAGTTCGGCCCGGCGTGGCACCGGGCGGCGCTCAAGGAAAACCGCCAGCGCGCCTACGACGACTTCCTGGCCGTCGCCGAATACCTGATCGCGCAGAAGGTGACCTCGGCCCGGCATCTGGGCATCATGGGCGGCAGCAACGGCGGCCTGCTGGTGGGCAATGCGCTTACGCAGCGCCCCGACCTCTTCGGCGCGGTCGTCTCGACGGTGCCCCTGCTCGACATGCGCCGGTACACGAAGCTCTTGGCCGGGGCCAGTTGGATGGCCGAGTACGGCGACCCCGACAAGCCCGAGGAGTGGGCGTACATCCAGCGCTATTCGCCCTACCACAACCTCAAGCCGGGCGTGCGCTATCCGCCGGCGCTTTTCTACACGACCACCCGCGACGACCGCGTGCATCCCGGCCACGCCCGCAAGATGGCCGCCCGGATGCTGGAGATGCAGCAGCCCGTGCGCTACTTCGAGAACACCGAAGGCGGCCACGGCGCCGGCGTTACGCCCGAGCAGCAGGCCACGATGTGGGCGGTGATCTACACGTTCCTCTGGGACCGCCTGGGCTAGGAGGCCGGGGCAAAATTGGCGCAGAACGGCCGGGCGCGCCGCCGAAACCCGCGCCCCCGGCGTATTTTGAGCGCGCACGGCCCGCCGCCGTGCGCGCTTTTTGTATGCCCCCTCATTTCCAAACGCGACGTTTCCCATGCCGGACTATTCCACTATCGCAAACCTGAAGCAGCACGTCGGGGGCGCGGCTACGCTCAAGGGCTGGCTCTACAACAAGCGCAGCTCCAAGGGTTTGCACTTCATCATCCTGCGCGACGGCACGGGCATTCTGCAATGCGTGGCCTCGCAGGAGGCTCTGCCCGAGGCGGCGTGGGCGGCGGCCGAGGCGGCCACGCAGGAAAGCGCGCTCGAACTCACGGGCGAGGTGGTGGCCGACGAGCGCCAGGCCGGCGGCCTCGAACTGCGCGTGACGGACGCGCGCCTCCTCGCCGCGGCCGAGGATTACCCGATTACGCCCAAGGAACACGGCGTCGAGTTTCTGATGAACCACCGCCACCTGTGGCTGCGCAGCCGCCGGCAGTGGGCCATCATGCGCGTGCGCAACCGCGTCATCTACTCGATCCACAACTTCTTCCAGGAGCGCGGCTTTCTTCAGATGGACGCGCCCATCCTGACCGGCAACGCCGTCGAGGGCACGACCAACCTGTTCGAACTCGACTACTTCGGCGACCCGGCCTACCTGACGCAAAGCGGCCAGCTCTACGGCGAGGCCATGGCAATGGCTTTCGGCAAGATCTACACGTTCGGCCCTACGTTCCGCGCCGAGAAAAGCAAGACGCGCCGCCACCTGACCGAGTTCTGGATGGTCGAGCCGGAGATGGCCTTCTACGACCTCGACATGAACATGGCGCTCGCCGAGGACTTCCTTTCGCGGCTCGCGCAGGATGTGCTCCGGGACTGCGGCGAGGAACTGGCGATCCTCGGGCGCGATCCGGCGGCGCTGGCGCGCATCACGCCGCCGTTTCCCCGCCTGAGCTACTCCGAGGCCGTCGAACTGCTGCGCTCGGAGGAGACGGGCGCGATGGTGGACCGGCGCCTGGCCGACATGGCCGCCGAGGCCGAAGCGCTCCGGGGCGAGCTGGCGGGCAACCGCAAAGCCTACGGCGCGGCCAAGAAGCACGAGAAGCGCCGCATGGACGCCCGGGAAATCGAGATCAACGCGCGCCTGGCCGAGATCGAGGAGGCCGAGCGCAACCTGCCCGCCTGGAAGCGCTCGGCGCTGGCCTTCGAGTGGGGCGACGACTTCGGCGGCAGCGACGAGACCTTGCTGACGTGGCGCTTCGACAAGCCGGTGATCGTGCACCGCTACCCGGCGGCGGTCAAGGCGTTCTACATGAAGCGCGACCCCGACGACGACCGCCTCGCGCTCGGGATGGACGTGCTGGCCCCCGAGGGCTACGGCGAGATCATCGGCGGCGGCGAGCGCGCCACCGACCTGGCGTTCCTTCAGGCGCAGGTCGAGGCGCACGGGCTGCCGCCCGAGGTGTTCGGCTGGTACTTCGACTTGCGGCGCTACGGCTCCGTGCCGCATGCCGGCTTCGGGCTGGGCCTGGAGCGCACCGTAACGTGGCTCTGCGGCATCGAGCATCTGCGCGAGGCCATTCCGTTCCCGCGCATGCTGGGCCGGCTGCGCCCGTAACCTGCGGCGTGCACTAACGTAGTGGGCGGCAGCGTTATGCCGGTGGGCGCATGCAGACCGCCCTCCTTTTACCCTTCAACCAGCCGACTATTCGTTATGCGCCTCTCCTTCTTCACTTTCGCGCTTGCCGCGCTGCTCCTGGCCCCCGCGATGACCGCCGACGCCCAAATCCCCGCCGAGCCGCCCATGCGCCGGATGATCACCGTCTCCGGCGAGGGCATCAACCGCGTCGTGCCGGACATGGCGATTGTCCGGTTCGGCGTCGTGACGGAGCACCAGAACCCCGAGCAGGCGCGCAAGCGCAACGCCGAGGCGGCGGCCAAGGCCATGAACCAGGTGCGCGCTCTCGGGGTGCCCGAGCGCAAGATCCGCCTGGAGACGGTGATGCTCCAGCCGCGCCGCGAGTACATCCCGGCGACGCAGCGCTGGCGCGACCTCGGGTACGAGGCCGTGCGCGTGGTCGTAGTGGAGTTGGAGGACCTGGAGAAGCTGCCCGATCTGATTGCGGGCGTGGTGCAGCAGGGGGCCAACCGCCTCGACGGCGTTTCGTACGAGCACCGGGACAAGGACGCCGTCCGCAACGCCGCGCTCACGGCCGCCGTAGCCGCCGCGCGCGAGAAGGCGCAGCTCATGACGACGGCCGCCGGGGCGAGCCTCGGGCGGGTCATGCAGATCAACGAGATGAGCTTCGACTATCCGCGCCCGATGTACCGCGCCGCCATGGCCGAAATGGCCGTGTCGAAGGATGCGAGCCAGCCGGACGCCTACGCCGCCGGCGAGACGGAGGTGCGCGCCGTGGTGCAGATCACGTTCGAGCTTCAGTAGCGCCGGGCGCCGGGGCGCGCGCATCGAGCCAGTCCAGGAAGGCCGCGTACACTTCGTCGCTGCCTTCCTCGTTTAGGGTTTCGTGATAGCGCCCCTCGAAGAGGCGCAGCGTTTTGTCGGGCGAGGCGGCTTGCTCGTAGAGCAGACGGCTGCCTTCCGGGGCGGTGAGGCGGTCGGCCGAGCCGTGGAACACCAGAAACGGCAGGCGCACCTCGGCCAGGCGCGTTTGCAGGACCCCGGCGATGCGCACCAGCTCGGCGCCGGTGCGGGCGCGCACCCGCCCGGTGTAGCAGAGCGGGTCGCGCTCGTAGCGCGCCGCCACGCCGGCGTCGTGCGAGAGCGTGGCGCGGTCCAGCCGGACGGTGGGCGCGTACGGGATGAGCCTGCTTGCCAGCGCCGAGATGCGCTGCAAGAAGGGGCTGACGCCGCTGCTGAGGCGGATGTGCGGGCTGCTGAGGAGGAGCCCGGCCGCCCCAAGCTCCGGGTGGCGCAGGAGGCACGTCAGGCAGACGGCCCCGCCCATGCTATGCCCGTAGAGGAAGAGCGGCAGTTCCGGGCGCAGAGCGCGCGCCTGCCGGAAGGCCGCCTCCAGGTCGTCGGCGAGCAGCTCGAAGCGCCGGACGTAGCCGCGCACGCCGGGGGTGCGCCCGTGGCCGCGTTGGTCGTAGCGGTAGGCGACGTAGCCGCGCTCGGCGAGGCGGCGCGCCGGGGCGTCGTAGCGGCCGCTGTACTCGGCGTAGCCGTGCACGAGCAGCACGGCGGCGCGCGGCGGCCCTTCCGGAAGATCGGCGTGCAGCGCGGCGCGCAGGCCGCCGGAGAGCACAAGCGGCGTGGGGGCGGAGGCTTCAGGCAATATGCAGGCCGTATCGGAGCAAGAAGGTTGAGCCGTGGGTAGCAACCGGCGGATGTTCGCCTTAAATTACAAAGATGTATCGCGGCGCGCTTCGGGGGAAGCGGCGGCGCCTCTTCTACCGACCCGATGAACTTTTTGCGGCGCACCCATATGCGGCGGCTGATCGTGCTCGTGATGAGCATCAGCCTCTCGCCGGTAGCGTTCGCCCCGGCGGCGCAGGCGCGCTGCGAGGGCGGCGCGGGGCTGTGCGGCCGCGCCCTGGAGGTGCTGCCGGCCCTCGTCGGCCTGGCCGCCGAGGAGCCCGAGGCGTCCACGCCGACCGCAGAGCCGGGCCTCGAAAGCCGCATCCCCTATGCCTACGCCCTCCTGGTGGCGGCGCAGGGCATCTCCATCGATCACAACAGCCGCACGGCCGCGCCGCACTTTGAGGCGGCGCTGCTTGCCGCCCGTCCCGAGGCGCCGGGCCTGCCGGCCTGCGCGGCGGCCGCTCCGGAGCCTGCGCCGCCGAAGGGGCGCCCGCTGCTGCTGGGCGACGCCTGCCCGCAAGGGCCGTAGCCTCCCGGCCTAAGCGCTTTCCCGGCGCCGGCGCTGCGCGCGCCGCGGCCTTTCCTCTCGCCCTACGAGCGCGCGCCTTTCGGTGCGCGCGGTTTCCTCCTATTTCCCTTTCGTTTGGATTGCCATGCAGCAAAATAGTTTCAAGCTATTCCTGATCGCGGCGTTTCTGCTGCTCTCGGGGTACTACCTCTTTCCCTCGGTGCAAAACTACTTTCTGGCGAACAAGCTGGATCGCATGAGCGCCGAAGATCGCCGGGCGTACGAAGAGAAGAACTTCGCGCACATCCGGCAGGTCGAGGACAAAGCCCTCAAGCTGGGCCTGGACCTTCAGGGCGGCATGCACGTCACGCTCGAAGTGCGCGTCGATGCGCTCATCCGCGAGCTGGCGACCGACCGCGACGCCACGTTCGACGAGGTGCTGGGCGCCGCCCGGCAGCGCACCGTAGACGGCGACGTGTCGATCATCGACGTGTTCGTGCAGGAGTTCGAGCGCCGCGACCCGAACGCGCGCCTCTCGCGCTACTTCCGCAGCTCGGACTCGGGCATCACGCGCCGCTCGACCAACGCCGACGTGGCGCAGTACCTGCGCACCGAGGCTGACGAGGCCGTCAACCGCGCCATCGAGATCATCCGGCAGCGCGTGGACCGCTTCGGCGTGACCGAGCCTTCCATCCAGAAGCAGGGCACGCGCCGCATCGTCGTCGAGATGCCGGGCATCACCGATCCGGAGCGCGTGCGCAACTTGCTGCGCGGCACCGCCCGCCTGGAGTTCCGCCTGACGGCCGAGGAGGACGAACTGCGTCGCAGTCTCCAGGCCGTGCTCGATTATTTCGAGGGCAAGCCTGCCACAGCCGCGGCCGACACCGCCGCCGCCGACTCGGCTGCCGCGCCTGCGCTGGCCGCCGCGGACTCGGCGCAGCGCGGCGCGCCGGATTCGGCCGCCCTAGCCGCCGACACCCTCAACCGCAACGCCAACAACCCGCTTTTGCGCGTCATGCAGCCCGCCGGGACGGGCGTGACCTTCGGGCTGGTGGCCGTGCGCGATACGGCCGCCGCCAACCGGCTGCTGCGCCGGCCCGCCGTGCGGGGTCTGCTGCCGGCCGGCATCGAGCTGATCTACTCGGCCTCGCCGAGCGCCACGACCGAGGACGGCCGCGAACTTTACAGCCTGCTGGCCGTGCGCCGGCAGATCGAGCTGACGGGCGAGGTCATCACGGACGCTTCCGTCGAGTTCAACGAGATGAACCAAGCCAGCGTCTCGATGACCATGAACGCCGAGGGCGCGCGCGACTGGGCGCGCATCACGGGGGCCAACGTCGGCAAGCCGGTCGCCATCGTGCTTGACCAGGTGGCCTACTCCTGGCCGACCGTCATCAACCGCATCGTCGGCGGGCGCTCGTCCATCACGGGGCTGGAGTCGCGCGAGGAAGCGCAGGACATCGTGACGATCCTCAAGTCGGGCGCTTTGCCGGCCCCCGTCGAGATCGTCGAGGAGCGCACGGTCGGGCCGAGCCTGGGCGCGGCGGCCATCGACTCCGGCATGAACTCGGCCATTGCGGGCCTGGTGCTCGTGGCGATCTTCATGATCTTTTACTACCGGACGGCGGGCCTCATCTCGGTGCTGGCCTTGTTTGTGAACATCATCTTCATCCTCGGCATCCTCGACGCCTTCGACGCCACGCTCACGCTGCCGGGCATCGCCGGCATCGTGCTGACGATGGTGACGGCCGTCGATGCGAACGTGCTCATCTTCGAGCGCATCCGCGAGGAGCAGGCGATGGGCAAAACACTCAAGGCGGCCGTGGACGTGGGTTACAGCAAAGCCTTCAGCGCCATCCTGGATTCCAACGTGACCTCGTTCTTCGTCGGCGCGATTCTGTATTCGTTCGGCGTCGGCCCGATCCAGGGCTTCGCCGTGACGCTCATGGCGGGCATCCTGGCCTCGCTCTTCAGCGCCCTCGTCGTTACGCGCGTCATCTTCGACTACCTCGTTTCGGCGCGGCGCATGAGCGTCAACCTCGGCTAGCGCGCCCTCGGCGGCGCGCTGGGGCGCGCCGCTTCCCGACCTGTGAACTCGCGCCTTTCGGGCGCTTCTAATACGGCAGGAAATACCATGCGAATGTTTGAAAACGCGAACTTCAAGTTCGTCGAAAACCGCAACACGGCGTACCTCATCTCGGGCGTGCTCGTGCTGCTGAGCCTTCTCGTGCTCACGTTCCGCGGCGTCGAGCTCGGCATCGACTTCCAGGGCGGCGAGGAGTTCGTCGTCGAGACGACGGAGGCGCTCAGCTCGAACGCCGTCCGCGACCGGCTCACGCCGGTGTTCGGCTCGGAACCCGAAGTGAAAACCTACGGCGACGACGCGCTTCTGATCCGGACGGGCGCCACCGAAGACCTGGCCAAGAACGAGCAGCGCATCATCGAGGCCATCGGCGAGGCGTTCCCCGGCAGCGCGCCGCGCGTCGTCAAGACGGACGTGGTGGGGCCGCGCTTTGCGCAGGACCTCAAGCAGGGCGCCGTGTACTCGGTGCTGGGCTCGCTGCTCGTCGTGTTCGTCTACATCCTCATCCGCTTCGAGTGGCGCTACGGGCTCGGCGCGGTGGCGGCGCTCTTCCACGACGTGACGATCACGCTTGGCGTGTTCTCCGCGTTCAACGGCATCCTCCCGTTCTCGCTCCAGATCGACCAGACGATCATCGCCGCGTTCCTGACGATTGTCGGCTACTCGCTCAACGACACCGTGGTGGTCTTCGACCGAATACGCGAATCGGTGGGCATCCTCAAGACCGAACGCTTCGAGCGGATCGTCAACCGGTCGATCAACGCCACGCTGAGCCGCACGCTCATTACGTCGGGGACGACCTTGCTCGCGGCTATCGTGCTCTTTATATTCGGTGGAGACGTGCTACGCGGGTTTGCCTTCGCCCTGCTGATCGGTGTCGGCGTAGGTTCGTATTCCTCGATTTTCGTAGCCTCCCCGATGGTCATCGAGCTTCGCGAGCGCAAGGCGGTTCGCCGGTAGGCTCTCCTTCACGCGCACAACGCCACAACAGAGGTCGGACTGCTATGAACTACAACGTAGACGAGCGCACCAACGCGGTTGTCATCACGCTCGAAGGCAACATCATGGGCGGCCCGGACGGCAACAAGCTGCACGAGACGCTGCACGAGCTGAAGGACGGCGGCAAGAAGAACGTCGTCGTGGACCTCTCGAAGGTGAGCTTCATGAACTCCAGCGGCCTCGGCATGCTCATCAGCGGCATGACGACGATGCGCAACGCCGGCGGCGACGTGCGCCTGGCCGCCGTGGCGGACCGCATCCAGTCGCTGCTGGTCATCACGAAGCTGAACACCGTTTTCAAGTCCTACAACTCCGTGGACGAGGCGGTCCGCAGCTTCGAGACGGAAGGCGCCGCCGCCTGAGCCGGCTGGAAGCGCAGTTTTAGAAGCAGGAGGCGGCGGGGTAGTGCACCCGCCGCCTTCCGCATGTTTGCGCGCGCAACGCCGCCGCGCGCCCTCCCGAGATTTGCCGCACGCGCGGCGCTAGCCATACAAAGGAAGACGCATGCCCGTAACCGTAGTCATCGGAAGCCAGTGGGGAGACGAGGGCAAAGGCAAGGTCGTAGACCTGCTCGGCCCGCAAGTGGACATCGTAGCCCGGTACCAGGGCGGCGCCAACGCCGGCCACACCATCGCCTGGGGCGACAAGCAGTTCGTGCTGCACCTCGTGCCGAGCGGCATTTTCCACGAGGGCGTCACGTGCGTCATCGGCAACGGCGTGGTCATCGACCCGGTGGCCGTGATGGAGGAGATCCGGATGATCCGGCAGCTCGGCTACGAGGTCGAGGGGCGGCTGTTCATCTCGCACAACGCCCACCTGATCATGCCGTATCACAAGGCCGTCGAGCAGGTGCGCGAGCGCTACCGCGACGCCGAGGCCATCGGGACGACGGGGCGCGGCATTGGGCCGGCCTACATGGACAAGTTCGCCCGCACGGGCATCCGCGTGGTCGATTTGCTCAACCGCGACGTGCTGCGCGCCAAGCTCACGCGGGCGCTGGAGGAGAAGAACGCCATCCTGCGCAGCATCTACGGCGCCGAAGAACTGGACGTGGAGGCGATCATCGAGGAGTACGTCGAGTTCGACAAGCTCATCGACCCCTACGTGACCGACACGACGCAGTACCTGTGCAACGCGCTCCGCGAGGGCAAGCATGTGCTGGCCGAAGGCGCGCAGGGCGCCCTGCTGGACGTGGACTTCGGCACGTACCCCTACGTCACCTCCAGCCACCCCACTGTGGGCGGCTGCTGCACGGGCCTGGGCGTGCCGGCCACCGAGATCAAGCGCGTCATCGGCATCGTCAAGGCGTATTCGACGCGCGTGGGCAACGGCCCCTTCCCGACGGAGCTGGAGGACGCCACCGGCGAGTCGCTGCGCAAGATCGGGCATGAGTTCGGCGCCACGACGGGCCGCCCGCGCCGCTGCGGCTGGCTGGACCTGGTGGCGCTGCGCTACACCGCGATGATCAACGGCTTCACGGATCTGGCCGTAACGAAGCTCGACGTGCTCTCGGGCTTCGACGAGCTGAAGATCTGCACGGGCTACCGCGTGGACGGCCGCCTGACGCACCGCTTCCCGGCCGACGGCCCGGTGCTGGCCACCGTCGAGCCGGTTTACGAAACGCTGCCCGGCTGGAAGGAAGACATCGTGGGCGTCGAGCGCTACGAGGAGCTTCCGGAGGCGGCGCAGCAGTACCTGGAGTATATGACGCGCAATCTCGGCGTGCCGATCAGCATGGTCTCGACAGGGCCGAAGCGCAACCAGACGATTACGACGACGGTGCGCGCCTGAGGTCGGCAGCCCGCTGAGGCCCCCGCATGAAAGCCTACCGGCACTCGGTGAACCTCAAGGTGGGGATGATCGTGTTCGCCGTGCTGATCGCGGTGGCCTCGCTGCTGTACACGGAGCGCCTCGTGGAGCGCCTGCGCGAGCGCGAGCAGTTCCTGATCCGGCTGTGGTCCCGCGCGACGGAGCAGCTTTCGGGGGTGCAGCACGTCAACCCGTACGCGCAGGAGCTGGCCGACTTGCAGGAGGCCCTGGAGGCGCCGCGCCCGGCCACGCCCGAGGAAACCGCGCGCTACCGCGAGGCCGTGGCGTGGGCGCGCGCGATGCCTCCGGCCGGCGAGGTCACGCTGGCCACCGAGATCCTGACGGAGAGCAACTTCGGCATCCCGGCCATCGTCACGGACTCCAGCCAGCGCGTGTTCATCGACTGGAAGAACGTGCCCGTGGAGGCCCCGCCGCTCTCGAACCTCTCGCCCGAGGACTCGGCGCGGGCCATCCGGCGGCTGAACCACCTCATCGGCGTGATGCGCCAGGCCAACGAGCCGCTGCTGATCCAGCAGGACTTCGGGCCGGCGCGCCTCAAGCTCTACGTCTTCTACGACGCCTCGCACCTCATCCGGGAGCTGCGCCTGTTCCCCTACATCCAGCTTGCTTTCGTGTCGCTGTTCATTCTGATCGGCTACTTCGGGCTGGCGTATGTGCGGCGCAGCGAGCAGCGGGGGCTGTGGGTGGGCATGGCAAAGGAGGCCGCCCACCAGCTCGGGACGCCCATTTCGAGCCTGATGGGGTGGGTTGAACTGCTGGGCCTGGAGGAGCGCCCCTCCGAGACGGTGCAAATGGCCGTCGGGGAAATCTCGAAGGATGTGGACCGGCTGCGCCGCGTGACCAGCCGCTTCTCGGACATCGGGTCGCTGCCGAAGCTGGAGCCGATGCGGCTCGCTCCGGTCGTCGGGGCGACGGCCGACTACATGCACCGGCGCTTTCCGCAGCAGGGCAACCGCGTGGCGCTGCACGTAGACGTGCCGGAGGACCTGGCCGCGCCGCTCAACGCCGAGCTGTTCGAGTGGGTCGTCGAGAACCTCATCAAGAACGCGCTCGACGCGATGGAGGGGGCCGCCGGCCGCATCGACATCAGCGCCCACCTGCTCGAAGACCGCGTCTACGTGGACGTGCGCGACACCGGCAAGGGCATCGACCGGCAGCAGTGGCGCAACGTGTTCCGGCCCGGCTACAGCACCAAAAAAAGAGGTTGGGGGCTGGGCCTGAGTCTGGCAAAACGCATTGTGGAGGATTACCATGGAGGGAAGCTCTACGTCGCCGCCTCGCGGCTCGGGCACGGCACGACCTTCCGGATCGAACTGCCGGCCTGGAACGAACCGCCCTCCGGCGCTTCCCCCCTCCTGAACCCTACCGACCGATGAGCACGCCCCGCCCCTGGATACTGGCCGAAGCCGACTGGAAGCACGTCCGCGAGACGCCCTACACCGTGGCCGTGCTGCCCTGGGGAGCCACCGAGGCGCACAACTACCACCTGCCCTATGGAACGGACAACTACCAGGTAGAGTGGGTGGCCGCCGAGTCGGCCCGGCGCGCCTGGGCCGCCGGCGCCCGCGTGGCCGTGCTGCCGGCGGCGCCCTTCGGCGTGAACACGGGCCAGCTCGACATCAAGCTCGTCATCAACATGAACCCCTCGACGCAGCTATGCCTCCTGCGGGACGTGGCCGACGCGCTCGACCGGCAGGGCATCCGCAAGCTCGTCGTCATGAACGGGCACGGGGGCAACGACTTCAAGCAGATGCTGCGCGAGCTGGCGCCGCAGTTCCCGCGCCTGTTTCTCTGCGCCCTGAACTGGTACGGCGTGGTGGACCAGCGCCCGTACTTCGAGGACCTGGGCGACCATGCGGGCGAGATGGAGACGAGCGCGATGCTCGCCATCCGCCCGGACCTGGTGCGGCCGCTCTCCGAAGCCGGCGACGGCGCCGAGCGGCGCTTCCGCATCCGGGGGCTGCGCGAGCGCTGGGTGTGGGCGCAGCGCGCCTGGAGCAAAGCCACCGCCGACACGGGCATCGGCTCTCCGGCGGCGGCTACGGCCGCCAAAGGGGCGGCCTACCTCGAAGAAACGGCAGCCCATATCGCGGCCTTTCTGGTGGAGCTGGCCGCCGCCGACCCGGACGACCTGTACGAGCGCTGAGCCCGGCGCTCGCACCCTCACACACGCAACCGCAGAAACCCCATGAACAGACGCAAATTCGTAGCGGCGGCGGCCCTGGCTGG
>CBDTTW010000054.1:0-17148 GCA_965363675.1 uncultured Rhodothermaceae bacterium | reverse complement strand
CGGACGCCGCCACGGGGGCGGCCTCGGCGGGGGCCTCGTGGATGCGCGGGCGCCCGGCGGGCGGCGGCGGCGCAGGGGCGGCCTCTGCCGGAGCCTCGGCGGGCGGCGCAGGGTCGGCGGACGCCTCGCCCAGGTGCTCGGCGGCCAAACGGTTGCTGTAGCGCGAGTTGATCGCCTCCTCCAGCGCCAGCAGCGCCGTCTCCGGCGAGATGCCTACCACGTCGGCGTAATTGCGCACGAACGACCGCAAGTACACCCGGTTGAACATCGGGTGGTCGAACAGACCCGTCTCCTCGAACGATTCCAGCAGGCTGTGCGGGATCTTGGTCTCGTTGTAGACCTGTTCGAGCGTGAGCCCTTTGGCCTCGCGGATACGGCGCAGATCCTGTGCGAAGCGCAACCCTGACGCAATCCGGTCCGGCATGGCAAAACTCGGTTGTGGTAAGCGTTTCTCGGCGCGCGGCGGCCGGGGCGCATATGAAAACGTTACGACCCACGCCTTGCGTCCCGGCGGCCAAATCACGATCAAATAGAATATACGCGCGCGCCGCGCCGCCGCCGGGCGAAGCCCGGAAACTATTGTGCTATTCGTAACACGCCTTTAAACGCCGCCGGAGACTTCCGATGCACCGCTGCCGCATACGCCTTTTTGCCCTGCTGCTCTGCGCCGCCGCCGCAGGGCTGCGCCCCGGCGCCGCCCACTTCGCCGGGGCGCAGCCCGCCGAGGAGCCGTTGCGGCTCGCCGTCGTCGGGCTGACGCACGGCCACGCCGGCGGCTTCCTCAGCGACCTCGCCCGGCGCGACGACGTGCGCCTCGTGGGCCTCTACGACCCCGACCCGGCGCTGCTCGCCGCCTACGGCGACCGCTTCCGCACGCCCCCGGCGCTGCGCTACACCGACCTCGACGCCCTCCTCGACCGCTCCGGCGCCGAGGCCGTGGCCGTCTTCACCGACACCTACGCCCACCCCGAAATCGTCGAGCGGGCGGCGGCGCGTGGTTTGCACGTCATGATGGAAAAGCCGCTCGCCGTCTCGACCGCCCACGCCGAGCGCATCCGCAAGGCCGCCGGCGCGGCGGGCGTCCACGTGCTCGTCAACTACGAAACCACCTGGTATCCTGCCCTGCACGCGCTCTATGCCCTGGCCGCCGAGGCCGGGCCGATCCGCAAGATGATCGCCTACACGGGCCACCAGGGGCCGCGCGAAATCGGCGTCGGGCCGGAGTTTCTCGGCTGGCTCACCGACCCGGCGCGCAACGGCGGCGGGGCGCTCACGGACTTCGGCTGCTACGGCGCCAACGTCATGACGTGGCTGATGCGCAACGAGCGCCCCCTCTCGGTGACGGCCACGCTGCAACAGCTCAAAACCGACTCGACCTACGCCCGCGTTGACGACGAGGCCAACATCGTCCTCGCCTATCCGCACGCCAGCGGCGTCATACAGGCTTCGTGGAACTGGACGTTCAACCGCAAGGACTTCGAACTCTACGGCGACCGGCTGCTGCTCAGCCAGACCGGCCGCAGCGCGCTGCTGACGCGCCGCGCCGACGGCTCTGCGGCGGCTGTCGAGGTTGCGCCCATCGAGGCGCCGCACGCCGACCCGCTCAGCTACCTGCGCGCCGTCGTGCGGGGGCGCATCCGGCCGGAGGGCCTCTCGTCGCTGGAAAACAACCTGATCGTCACCGAGATCCTGGAGGCGGCGCGCACGTCGGCGCAGACCGGGCGCACGGTGCGCCTGGCCGGAGCCGCCTCAGAGTAGGCTCGGCACATCCACCCAGCGGCGCTCCTGCCAGGCTTGCAGCCCTGCCTCGGCCAGTTGCACGCCTTTGGCGCCTTCGAGCAGATCCCACGGGAACGGTTCGCCCTTGACGACGTGCCGCAGGAACAGCTCCCACTGCGCCTTGAAGGCGTTGTCGTAGGGCTGCTGGTCGGGCATGCGCATCCAGTCGCCGTAGAAGCTGTGCGTCAGCGGCACGTCGGGGTTCCAGGTAGGCCGGGGGGTTCCGCCGTAAGGCTGGAAGTAGCACTCGCGCAGGCCCGCCACGGCCGAGCCTTTCTCGCCGTCGATCTGCATCGTGAACAGGTCGTCGCGGCGCACGCGCACGCACCACGAGCTGTTGAACTGCGCCACGGCGCCGCCTTCGAGCTGGAAGATGGCGTAGGCGGCGTCGTCGGCGGTGGCCGCGTAGGGGCGGCCCGCCTCGTCCCAGCGCTGCGGGATGTGGACGGCCCCGAGCGTCGCCAGCGACTGCACCGGGCTGACGAGGTGATCGAGCACGTAGCGCCAGTGGGCGAACATGTCCAGGATGATGCCGCCGCCGTCTTCCTTGCGGTAGTTCCACGAGGGACGCTGCGCGGGCACGACATCGCCCTCGAAGACCCAGTACCCGAACTCGCCGCGCACGGAGAGCATCCGCCCGAAAAAGCCCGTCTCCGTGAGCGCCTTGAGCTTGCGCAGCCCCGGCAGCCACAGCTTATCCTGCACCACCCCGTGCTTGACGCCGGCCGCTTCCGCCGCCCGGTACAGGGCGAGGGCGTCGGCCGTCGTGAGCGCCGTCGGCTTCTCGCAGTACACATGCTTGCCCGCGCGAATGGCCGCCCCGACCGCCTCGACGCGCCGGTCCGTCGTCTGCGCGTCGAAGTACACCGGCAGGTCGTCGCGGCGCAAGGCGCCCTCCACGTCCGTCGTCCACTCGGCGACGCCGGTTTCGTGCGCCAGCTTTTCGAGCTTGGCCGCGTTGCGCCCGACGAGCACCGGGCGCGGCATGATGCACTCCGTGTCGCTCAGGCGCACACCACCCTGCTGGATGATGGCGCAAATCGAGCGGATGAGATGCTGGTTGGCTCCCATGCGGCCGGTGACGCCGTTCATGGCGATGCCGACCTCGTGGATAACGGGCTGTTGGGACATAGGGGCGTAGGCGAAAAGGTCAGACGGTTTGCGGACGGCTGCCCGGCGGCAAGGGCGGCGCCTCGGCGCCGGCGCGCGGCAGCGTGCCTTCCAGCTCCTGGCGCCAGTGCGCCACGTCGCCGGCGGGGCCGTAGCAGTAGAGCATGCGGGCCGGCGCGGGCCCCACGTTGGTCAGCTGGTGATACGCGTTCGAGGGGATGTAGACGGCCTGGCCGGCGCCTAGGGTTTCGCGCTCCTCGCCGATGCAGATTTCGGCTTCGCCTTCGAGCAGGAAGTATACCTCCTCGTTCTCGTGGTTATGCCAGGGCACCTGCCCGCCGTCCGGCTCCAGCACGACGTACCCCATGCTGAAGTGCTGCGCCTGCAAAGGCGAACGGCCGCCCACCAGGTTGCGCGTGTGGCGGCGCGCCGGGTACGTGCGCCCTTCCACCTGGGCGAGGTCTACGCGTTGCATGGGCCAAGGCTCGAAAGTTACCGGTTTCTCGGCCGCAAAGTACGCCGCCGCGCCGCGCCCTACAAGGCTCCGCCGCGTCTTTGCGCCGGTAATCTCGCGCCTACTCGGCGCCCGTGGCGCTATGCGGGCTATCGACCGGCTTGGACTCCGGCGACCCTTTCTGCCGCAGCACGATGCTCAGGAGCACCAGCACCCCGATGGAAAAAAACTCGCTCTGCCAGTTCTGCAACGACTCGAACCAGAACTGCGCCGTCCCGAGGTATTCCACCGCCGTGACGGGGCTGCGCCCCTGCGCCATCTCGTCTATACTGTAGTCCCCCGCCCCGCCCACGGCGTGGAGCCAGAACGAAACCGCAAAGAGGATAAAAAGCGCGATGCTGAGCGAGTTTTCATAGAGCTTCAGCGCCAGCCCCCCTTTCCGGACCGGCCACGGCGCATCCGGCTTGCCCTGCGACGCGCGGGGGTCGCGGTCTACGGCTTCGGGCTCATCCGCCTTTTTGGACTCGGCGGATCCTTTCTGGACGAGGAACGCCGTCAGGAGCACGTAGGCGAACATCTGCAAAAACTCGCTTTCCCAGTTCTCCATGGTGGCTTCCAGAAAGCCGCTGCTCCCGAGATACTCCACGTAGCCGAGCGGCGCCATGCCACGGTCGCGTTGCTCCTGGTTGAACTGCCGCTGCCCCACCACGCTGAGCCCCACCTGGAACACGACGAATAAGCCCAGGAGCGCCGCCGAAAGCCCATTATTCCGCAGGAACTGCTTCATGGCCGTTTGCGCCTCACACAAGAGAAGTGCTGTGGGTGAACCGGAAATGCCTGAAGGCGCTGCTCTGTAGCCGGAGCAGCGCCGCCTGTTAAACCGCGCCTTGCGCGCGCAGAGCCTTCGCGGCGCCGTAATTATCCTGTCGCCCTGCCCGGCGCGCTTTTTGATCTCTTCACAAGGCGAAGGGTTGCGCCCGCCCGCAGCCTGTTTGTACCTTAGGGTCCCTGCCGCGAGGCGGGGCAGGCAGTACGGTCCGGTAGTTCAGATGGTTAGAATGCCAGCCTGTCACGTTGGAGGTCGCGGGTTCGAGCCCCGTCCGGACCGCAAAGAAAAAAGCCGTAGGCCGCCACGATGCGCAGCCTACGGCTTTTTTCATGGCCGGGCGGCCCTTACTTGCGGCCGGTGAGCGACCGGATGAGCCGCGTTTCGTCTGCGCGGTAGGGCGCGCCGTCGGGGCGGAAGATGTCGTGGAACCACACCTCCGGCTCGCCCGTGTAGTCCTGTCGCCACGAGTCCCACGGGTAGATGGTGTTCGACTTCCCGGCGACGAAGCCCCAGTTATAGGCGCCCACGTTCTCCTGCTTGAAGTACGGCAGGATGCGCTCGAACGTGCTGCCGACGGGGCGGGCCATGTACTCGGTGCAGAGCACCGGACGGCCGAACGTCTGGAGCTTCTCCACCCAATCCTGCGTCACGTCGAGCGGCGTGTAGCTGTGAAACGTGATGATATCGGACTGCGTGAGCATGAAGGCGTCGAGATCCGAGCGCTTGTCCGCCTCCGTGAAGTCGTTGTGCCACGGCGCCGACGTGATCGGCTGCGTGGCGCCGGCCGCGCGCGCCCAGCCGTAAGCCTTGCGCAGCAGCCCGAAGGCCAGTTCGCGCTTGTTTTCCGGTTCGAGCACGTAGTAGCTGTTCCGGTTGGTGTTGTCCGGCTCGTTGAAGATGTCCCAGATGACCACGCGCCGGTCGTCCTTGAAGCGGCCTACGACGCCCTTTACGTAGCCCTCCATTTCGTCGTGGCGGCTCGGATCGCCGAGGATGTCCGCGCCGGGGCTTTGCACCCAGCCCGAATTATGGACGTGCGGCTTGGGCGGCCGCTGCTTGCCGAGCCGGGGCCGGGGGTCCCACACGCCGTCGAACAGTACGAACATCGTGCGGATGCCGCGCCGGTCGGCGATGGCAAGGTACTGGTCGATGCGGTCGAGGAACCCCTGCGGGTCCTGCTCCCAGAGCATATGGTGCAGGAAAACGCGCATCGTGTTGAAGCCCAGATCCTGAGCCCAGCCCAGTTCCCGGTCGATGGTCGCCGGGTCGAACGTGTCGGCCTGCCACATCTCAAGCTGGTTGACGGCCGTCTGCGGGGCGTAGTTGCTCCCGACGAGCCACCCGGTTTCCTTGTACCACGCGTTCGCTTTTTCCTTGGACCATGGCGCGCCGGAGGAAGGCTGCCCGAGGGCCGGGCGCACCGGCGCCGCAATCAGTAAAGCTGCGACGAGTATGCCGAGCAGGTGGAAACGTGATCTCATGTAGATGCGGATAGATTTGTAGGAGAGGATTGCGTCCGGCCGCCGGAGACGGGGCGAGCCGTGGCCCGCGCGGCGCGCGGCAAATAGGTACGGGTTTCGGTTTTGGAAAGCAACAGGCCCCGGGCGTCGAAGCCCCTCAAAAGGCTCGCCGCCTATCCTACCCGGAGGGCGGCTTGTCCGGTGGGCGGTCTGCTTCCTATACTACGGCTCAGCCCTGCGCCTTCTATCCTATCGCCGATGAAGCTTTTCCGCAAAGTTCTGTTCTGGTGTCACCTTGCCACCGGCCTTGCCGTCGGCCTGATCGTGCTGACGATGTCCGTGACGGGGGTGCTGCTCACCTACGAGCAGCAGATGACGGCCTGGGCCGACACGCGCGGACTCGACGCCGCGCCGCCTACCCCCCGCGCCGCGCCCCTGAGCGCCGAGGAACTCGTGCGGCGCCTGGAAGCGCAAACCGGCGAGGCGCCGGCTTCGCTCACGCTGCGCGCGGAGCCCGACGCGCCCGTGGCGGCGGTGTGGGGCCGGCAGACGCGCTACGCGAGCGCCTACACCGGCGCCGTGCTCGGCGAGGCCCACGAGGGCGTGCGCGCCTTCTTCCACGAAGTGACCGTTTGGCACCGCTGGCTGGGCGCCGAAGGAGACGGGCGCGGCCTCGGGAAGGCCGTTACGGGCGCCTGCAACCTCGGCTTCCTGTTCCTGGTGCTGAGCGGCTTTTACCTCTGGTGGCCCCGCGCCTGGACCCGCGCCGCCCTGCGCAACGCGCTCGCCTTCCGGCGCGGCCTCTCGCCCAAGGCCCGCGACTTCAACTGGCACAACGTGATCGGCTTCTGGTCGCTCCTGCCCCTGTTCATCATTGTGCTTTCGGGGGTGGTCATCTCGTACCCGTGGGCGAGCAGCATGGTCTACGCCGCCTTCGGCGAAGCGCCGCCGGCCCGCCGGGGCGGCGGCCCCTCGCCCGCCGATGCGCCGGAAGAAGCCGCCGCCCCGCTGGAAGGCGCCTTGCCGCTCGGCGCCCTCGTCGGGCGCGCCGCCGAGCGCATGCCGGGCTGGCGTACGCTCTCGTTCAGCCTGCCCGCGCCTGCCGACACCAGCATCACGTTTGCCCTCAGCCGCAGCGCGGGCCGGCAGCCGCAGGCGCGCGCGCAGCTTACGCTCGACCGCCGCACGGGCGCCGAGGTGCGCTGGGAGCCGTTCGAAGCCGGCACGCCCGGCCGCCGCATGCGCTCGGTGCTCCGGTTTGCCCACACCGGCGAGGTGCTGGGCCTCGCCGGGCAGACCCTGGCCGGCCTCGTCAGCCTCGGCGCGGCGGTGCTCGTCTGGACCGGCCTCGCGCTCTCGTGGCGCCGCTGGCGCGCCTGGCGCAAGCGTCCGCGTAGAACCGTCGGCGCGGCCTAGAGGCCGCCCTGTAAATAAAGAAGGGCCGCGCCGGGGTAGGCGCGGCCCTTCTTGCCGCAGCTTGCGTACGGGGATGCTACTTCAGCGTCCAGCCGTCGCGGTAGGTGCGGTGCAGGTAGGCGTTGGCGGCGGCGTCGTTCGTGATCCGCCCGGCCTCGCCGTCGTACATGATCTTCTTGCCGGCCTGGAGCGCCACGACGCCCAGCAGCATGACTTCGGTGAGCGGCGCGGCGTACTCGAAGGGCGAGGAAATCTCCTGCGTGCCCTTGATCGTCTCCAGCCAGTTCTGCTCATGGCCGCCGGTGCCGTTCGGGATGCGCTTGACCGTCTGCGCCGGGCGCTTGTACGACTCGTCGAGCGACTTGGGCAGCAGCCGGGGGTTGTTGCCGTAGGTCTCGTGCATGATCTTGCCCTTGTCGCCGATGTAGAGCACGCCGCCTTCCTTGTTGAGCTGCTCGCCCTCGGCGAACTCCTCCGGCGTGGGCGGGAACAGGCCGCCGTCCACCCAATTCACCTTGACGGCCGGCATGCCGTCGCGGGCCGGGAACTCGTAGTAGGTCACCGAGCCGAGCGGCCAGCTTTCCTTGTTGAAGCGCGTCGAAACCGTCTCGACGGCCGTCGGGTAGCCCAGCTTGAGGCCCCAGAACGGCTGGTCGATCAGGTGGGCGCCCATGTCGCCGATGGCGCCGGTGCCGTAGTCCACCCAGCCGCGCCACGCAAACGGATGGTAGGCCCGGTGGTAGGGGCGCTGCGGGGCAGGGCCGAGGTACAGATCCCAGTTGAGCGTCGAGGGGACCTCCATGGCCTCCTTCGGGCGGTCTACACCCTGCGGCCAGATCGGGCGGTTCGTCCAGATGTATACCTGGCGCACCGGGCCGATGGCGCCGTCGCGCAGCCATTCCACGACCGAACGCGTACCGTCGCCGGAGTGGCCCTGGTTGCCCATCTGCGTGACCACCTTGGACTGCCGGGCGGCCTCGCGGAGCTGGCGCGCTTCCTGCACCGACCACGTCAGCGGCTTCTGCACGTAGACATGCTTGTTCATCTGCATGGCGGCCAGCGTCACCACGGCATGCGTGTGGTCCGGCGTCGCCACGACCACGCCGTCGATGTCCTTGCCTTCGTCGAGCATCTTGCGGTAATCGACGTAGCGCCGGGCGTTGGGGTACTGCTGGAACGTCTTGCCGGCATAGGCCGAGTCCACGTCGCACAGGGCTACGATGTTTTCCGTGCGCGAGATGGCTTGCAGGTTGGCGCGGCCCATCCCGCCGACGCCGACGCCGGCGATGTTGAGCTTCTCGCTCGGCGCGATGAAGCCCGGCCCGCCCAGCACGTGGCGCGGCACAATGGCGATGCCGGCCGCAGCGACGGCGGCGCCGTTCAGAAAGGCCCGGCGGGACATGCCGCGCTTGCCTTCGGAAGCTGGTTGCTGTTCTTGCATGAGATTAAACCTTGAGGCAAAGGTGCAGGAGCCGCGGCGCCCGGCCGGCGCGGCTCGATGCGAATATTGGAAATGCTTCCGGCGCGAGAGCAGAACACGGGGGGACAAACGTTTCCTCGCAGCCGACGGCGGTATCGCAGCCTATCGCGTGTCAATTACCGTTCCGAAGGAGCCGGCAGAGCGTGGTCTTCCGGCGCAGCGCCTTCAGAGACGCTTCGGCTGGCTTATCACGTCGAAAGGTAGGCAATTTGCGCCAAAAGTACAACGCAGAAACGCCTGCCCGTCTTGCCTTTAGGGCGCCCCGCGTACAGCATGCTGCACACGGCGCCGCGACCTCAGGGCAGGCCGTAGCGGGCCATCTTGCCGCGCAGAAACCGCACCGACGCCTCCAGGTGCGCCATGCCTACGACCGGGTCCTGGCCGTCCTCGATGGAGATCCACCCGGTGAAGTCGGCTTGTCGCAAAAGCCCGAAGATGCGGTCGTAGTCGATGCATCCTTCGCCGATGACGCCGTGCGTCAGGAACGGGGCGTAGCCCGCCGAAGGATGCGCGTCGAGCGCTCGGAGCGCCTCCAGGTCGCCGCCCTCGAACCAGCGGTCGCTGGCGTGCATCGTCACGACGCGGCCGAGCAGTGCTTCGAGGAGCGCGTAAGGGTCGTCGCCGGCCACGAGCGCGTTCGAGGGGTCGTAGTTGACGCCGAAGTTCGGGTGCTCGCCGACGAGCGCCACGAGTTCCAGGAACGCGTCGGCCCGCTGCGCAAACTCGGGGTATTGCCAGTAGCCGTCCTTGTAGTGGTTTTCGAGGATGAGCACCACCCCCTGCGCCTCAGCCTCGGGCAGCGCCTCGCAGATGCACGCGGCCGCCCAGCGCAGCCCGTCCGCGCGGCGGACGCCGGGGCGCCGCTGCCCCGAAAGCACGCGGCAGTACCGCCCCCCGAGCAGCGCCGTCGTGCGGATGGCATGTCGCTGCCGGGCGACTTCCTCGCGGCGCGCCTCGGCCGAGGGCTGCGTGAAGTCCGGCGAGTAGCACATCATGGGGATGCTCAGGCCGTGCTCGCCGGCCAGCGCTCGCAGGCGCTCCAGGTCGGCCTCCGAGCGGCCCTGCAGAAAGCCCATGTAGAACTCCAGGCCGTCCACGCCGAGCGTAGCCGCCATGCGCACCCACTCCTCGACCGTGAGGGCGCCGGTCGTGCAGAGCGCGTCGAGGAAGCACTTGGGGAATGCGGCCAGCGGCATCAGGCTTCCTTGTTCGGGTTGCGCCCCAGCATGGGGTACTGCTCCAGCTCGCAGACGCTGCCCGTGGCCGGGCCGCTGGCGTCCGAGAGCCAGAACGCGATGTGCGCCGCCACCTCTTCGGGCCGGAACAGCCTGCCGAAGGGCGCATAGGCCGGCGGCAGCGTATGCTCCCACCCTTCCGGCAACCCCTCGGCCATCTTCAGCCGGCGCTCGTTCTCGGTCAGCGTCCAGCCGACGTTGAGCTGGTTGATCCGGACGCGCTCGCGGGCGTGCGCATCGGCGAGGTTGCGCGTGAGCGTCATGAGCGCTCCTTTCGTGAGGCTGTAAACGAGCAGGTTGGGCTCGCCGCAGTAGGCGTTCACCGAGCCGATGTTGACGACGGCGCCCCCGCCCTGCCGCCGGAAGTGCGGCATCGCCGCCTGGATCAGGAACAGCGGGGCCTTCAGGTTGACGCCGACGAGGGCCTCGAACAGGGCGGGCGTCGCGGTGTCGAGATTGCAGCGCGTCGTGAGGGCGGCGTTGTTCACCAGACCGTCCAGGCGCCCCCAGCGCTCGACGGCGGCCCCGACGATGCGGGCGGGCGCGCTTTCCTCGGCTAGGTCGGCGGCCGTAGAGGCGGCGGCATCGCCCAGGCTTGCCGCCACGCGCGCGGCCCCCTCGGCGTCGCGGTCGTGCGCCATCACGCGGGCCCCCTCGGCGGCGCAGCGGCGCGCCGCCGCCTCGCCGATGCCCGTGGCGGCGCCCGTCACGAGGATTACGCGGCCGGCGAGCATCCCTGCCATGGTCAGAACGCCACCGGCGTCGTCGGCGGGCCGATCCAGACGCGGCGGCCGGGGTATTTCACCTCCACGTACTCGCGGAAGCGCTCGGGGTCTTCGCTGTTGTGCGCAAACATGTCGTAGTGCGTCGGGACGGCAAGGGCCACGTCCAGCCCCCCGAGCAGGTCGGCGGCTTCCTGGAACGTCATGTTGCCCGCCGTGTTGTTGCGCAGGCGCTTGCCGTCGCGGCCGTTGATCGGCACGAGCGCCAGGTCGAACGTCCACGCGGCGAGCTGCTGCTGCAAGCCCTCCCACCAGAGCGTGTCGCCGGCGTGGTAGACGGTGCGCCCGGCCGCCTTGATGACGTAGCCCAGGTACGGGTAGTAGCCCTCGGGGGTGCGGTCGAAGAACTCGTGCGCCGCCTTGACGCCGTGGAACCGCACGCCGTGCACCTCGGCGCGCTCGTCGTCGTCGAGGAGCACCAGGCGCGCGCTGCTCACCCCGAGCGACTTCATGCGTACGGCGTGGGCGCGCGGCGCCACGAACACCGCCTGCGTATGCTCGGCCAGCCCTTGCACCGCCACGGGGTCGATGTGGTCGATGTGGTCGTGCGTGCACGCGACGATATCGACGTGGCCCTCGGCGTCGGCCGGAGCGAACAGCGGCGGCACGCGGCGGCCTTCCACGGGGCTGAGGAACGGGTCGATGAGCAGGCGCGCATCGCCCAGCTTGAGCGCGAAGCTATGCTGCCCCAGCCACCAGAACGCCGCGAGGTCTTCGCACCGGCGAACGGACGAAAACAACGCGGCGCCTTGGAGCATCTCGTGCATATATGACCCGTGGAATGCCGGAACGCACAGAGAGGATTAAACGGCCCGGTCGAGCGGGCGGATCTTGATGTTGCGGAACCACACCGGATCGCCGTGATCCTGAAGGGCAATGTGGCCCGTCTTCATCATGCCGTAGTCCTTCATGTCGTTGAATTTGCTTTTCTGCACGGCCTGCTTCCACGCGTCGCCCCACAGCTCGTACGCGACGACCTTCTTGCCGTTGAGCCAGTGCTCTACGTGCGGGCCTTTCACGAGCACGCGCATGTGGTTCCACTCGCCGGCGGGCCTGGCCGCATCGACGGGGTTCGGGGCCTGCAAGGCGTAGTTGGCGCCGGCGTAGCGGTCCGGGCCGTTCTTGGCGTCCGGGTGGCAGGAATTATCGAGCACCTGCACTTCCGGGCCGGTGCGCCAGACGGTATCGTACTGCTGCCCTTCGGAGACGTGAAAGAACACGCCGCTGTTGCCGCAGGCGCCGATCTTCCAGTCGAGCTGGAGTTCGAAGTCGCCGTAGGTGTTGGCCGAAACGATGTCGCCGCCCTGCCCGGCGGCCTTGGGGTCGAAGTGCAAGGCGCCGTCCTGGACGACCCACTTGCTCGGGACGCCTTCCTTGTTGAAGCCGCGCCACCCCTCGGGGCTCTCGCCGTTGAACAAAAGCACCCACCCCTGTTTGCGCTCCTTGCTCGTGAGCGTGTTGGGGGCCACCTCGCGGGAGGTGCGGCAGGAGGTCAGCGTGAGCGCCACAAGCAGGGCGCAGAGCGCAAGGCTCGTAGAGCGGAGATAGCGTTGCATGACGACGTACACAGCAGGTAAAACGGTAAGGATTCCGAGCGCCCCCAGTGGGCGCGCAGCCCACAATGTAGCGCGTTCGAGGTTCAGCGGCTAGGGTCTGTGCAAAATGTAGGCGCGCGCCGCTAATTCGGGCGCAGCACCGCCTTGACGTAGGCCCCCGCGTGCATCTGCTCGAAGCAGGTTTGCCACTCCGAGAGCGGGGCCACGGCGCTGATGACCGGGCCGAGGTCGAGCTGCCCGCCGGCCATCATGGCCAGCACGCGCTCCCAGACGGGCCAGTTGTGCGAGAAGCTGCCCTGGAGCGTCACGTTCTTCTGCACGAGGGGGTCGAGGCTGAACCCGAGCGGGCGCGGCCCCCACCCGACCTTGATGATCTGCCCGCCCGGCCGCACGGCCTGCATCGCTGTCCGGAGCGACTCCGAGACGCCCGCCGCGTCGATCACCACGTCGGCGCCGTAGCCGTCGCCGAGGCCGCGCACAAAGTCGGCGGCGTCGGTGTCGCAGGCGTCGTCGGCCCCGAGCGCAAGCGCAGCCTTGAGCCGGAGCGCATCGGAGGGCATCCCCGCCGCTACGACGCGCCCGGCCCCGGAGAGCTTCGCCATGCGCGCGCAGAGCAGCCCGATGGGTCCCGGCCCCAGCACCAGCGCGGTGTCGCCGGGGCGCACGCGCCCGTTGACGCATACGGCGTTGTAGGCCACGGCGCACGGCTCGGCGAGGGCCGCCGCCTCGAAGGCCAGCCCCTCGGGGAGGTGGTGCAGGCAGCGCTCGGGGACGCGCACGTAGCGCGTCATGGCGCCGTGCACGCCGTAGCCGAAGCCAAGGCGGCCCGGGTCGAGGTTGTAAAGCCCCTGCCGCGTGAACGGGCTGTGCGGATCGACGACGGCGGCGGTCTCGCTCACGACGCGGTCGCCCTCGCGGAAGGCCGTCACGCGGCGCCCCACGGCCGCCACGACGCCGCAGAATTCGTGCCCGAGCACGCACGGGTAGTTTACGCGCCAGCTATGCGTGCCTTTCCACTGGTGCAAATCGCTGCCGCAAACGCCCACAGCCTGCACCGCGAGCAGCACGTCATCCTCGCCGGGCGTGGGCGCCTCGACCTCGCGCAGTTCCACCGAGCCCGGCTCGGGACCGTAGTTGACCAGGGCCGTCATGGTTTCAGGCATGGTGCGAGCCTCCAACGGGAACGTCAGGGTACGCGTGTACGGCCTCGCAGATCCGTCGCAGCACGGCGCCCACATCGCCGGCGGCGGCGCGGAAGGCGTGCGCGTCAATGGCGAGCGGCGCCCCGACGACCACGAGCGGCGCGCCGTACTCGGGCGTGCGCATGGCCTGCTCGAGGCTCAGCCCCCCGACGGCCTGCACCGGCGCGGGCGTGGCCCGGGCGACTTCGCGCAGCCGGTCCAGGGGCGTCTCGGCCGCGAGGCCGGCCGCCGTGCGGCGCGTGCGGTAGTCATAGCCGATATGGTGGATCACGTAGTCGCAGCCCCAGGCCGCCAGGCGCTGCGCCCCGGCCACCGGGTCCGGCATATTCATGTTGTCGCCCATCACCTGGAGGCCCAGCGCCCGCCCCGCCTCTACGACGAATTCGACCGTCTCCGGGTGCGCCTGCCCCATCACCACGACGTGCGTGGCCCCGGCCTCGGCCATCAGCTCGGCTTCGAGGCGCCCGCCGTCCATCGTCTTGAGGTCCGCGACGATAGGCGTGTGCGGGTAGCGCCGCCGCAGCTCCCGCACCCCATGCATGCCCTCGGCGATGATGAGCGGCGTGCCGACCTCCAGCCAGTCCACACCCGCCTCCAGGGCCAGGTCGGCCATGCGAACCGCTTCCGAAATTGTGGTCAGATCAAGGGAGAGTTGTACGACGGGTTTCATACCGGCAAGGGTAGGTCCATGCGGCCCTTTCAGGCCGGCGGGGCCATTCTTGGCGCGCGCAGACAATAATAAGAACTTGTAACCCGTATCAGGCATAGAAGGGGTGTTTTCCCCGGTGGAATTCCCGCTGTATTCTCTCATTCAACTTCGTACACGCGTTATGCATCCTGCCCGTTACTACGCTCTGGCGCTCGCGCTGCTTTTAGGGTTCACTTCCGCTTCGGCGCAGGACGTGGTGCCCCCGCCGAAGCCGCGCGTCAGCCCGATGGCCGCTTCGCAGGTCATGCTCGATGGCGGCGCCTACGTGCGCGTCATCTACGGCCAGCCGCACCGCCAGGACCCCCGTTCCGAGACGCCCAAGCCGCGCGTCATCTTCGGCGAGGTGGTGCCCTTCGGCCAGCTCTGGCGCCTCGGCGCCAACGAGGCCACCATGCTCGTCTCGACGGGCGCGCTGGAGGTGGCCGGCAAGACGCTTCCGGCGGGCGTGTACTCGCTCTACGCCATCCCCGAGCGCGACAAGTGGACGCTCATCATCAACAAGTCGGTCGGGCAGTGGGGCACGCAGTACGACGAAGCGCAGGACGTGGTCCGGATCGACGTGCCGGCCGCCCCCAGCCCCGAGGTCTACGAGGCGTTCACGATCTCGTTCGACAAGCCCTCCGAGACGGACAAGGCGTCGTCCAACATGAACCTCATGTGGGAGCAGACCAAGGTCGTCGTGCCGATCAAGGCGGCCGGGCGCGCCGGTTGAAGCGCGGCCTTCTCGCAGACGCAAAAGGCGCGGCCCTCGGAAGAGGAGCCGCGCCTTTTGCGTTGGGAGGGTCAGCCCTCTATTTCCGTGACGAGGCCGATTTCGCGCAGCACGCCCTGCACGCGGAAACACTCCTCGAAGGCGCCCTCGTACACGGCGGCCTTGCCTTCGGTGTGCACCTGCCAGGCGTAGGCTTCGGCTTGGGCGCCGGTGCAGCCGGTGGCTTTGATGATCTGGAAGATGACTTCCTCGAACGTGTGGATCTCGTCGTTGTAGAGGATCACCCGCCAGGGGGTATCCAGCCGCTCCTCGACGGCCTCTTCGACCTCCACCTCGACGCCGGGCTGCGGAAGCCCTGCGCCGCGCGGCGCTGCCCAATGCAGGTGCGTGCCCATGCGAACCCGTGCGATGTCTGTTGCGGCCTCAGAAGCGCCGCTTTTCAGGAAGCCTCGGCCACGGGGGCGACCTCGACGACGAAGTCCTCCATGACCGCGTTGGCGAGCAGCTTGCGGGCGGCCTCCGCGGCGATCTCCTCGGCCTCGGCGGCGCTGTCGGCCTCGATGCCCAGTTCGATCTTGCGCCCGACGCGCACGCGCTCCACCGCGTCGAGGCCGAGGCTGGCGAGGGCGTGCTGGATAGCCTTGCCCTGCGGGTCGAGGATGCTGGGCCGGAGCGTGACGGTGACGAATGCGGTGTACATAAAACGAATAGAAGAGTTTAAGGCCGCGTTTGCCTGCTAATCCTCCCGAGGCGCGGCCTCCTCGCCGTCCACCGGGAAGTTGAGCACCACCTGAATCAGGTTGTAGATAGCCGTGCCGACGCCGAACAGGAGGTAGCACGCAAGCGCGATGAGCAGGCCGATCTGTTGCAAGGTAATCAGCAGCAGCAGCCCGACGACGTACAGGAGCGTTTTTTTCGGGTGCTTGCGGAAGTACTCGGGGGTCGGCTTGGGAAAGGCGTCGAACGGGATCGTCGAGACCATGAAGAACGAGAGCACGAACACGATAGGGATGAGCAGCGTCTGGTCGTTGACGCTGAAGCGCTCGAACCAGAGCGAGTCGAAGTTCATGATGAGCGCCACCATGATGAGCGCCTGCCCGGGGATGGGCAGCCCGACGAAGTAGTCGCGTTTTTCGCCGTCGAAGCTGACGTTGAAGCGAGCCAGGCGCACGGCGCCGCAGATGGCCGGCAGCGAGGCCACCGTCAGCCCGAGCACGCCGAGGTCGCGCAGGCCGTAGGTGTAGACGAGCAGCGAGGGCGCCACGCCGAAAGAGACGATGTCGCAGAGCGAATCGAGTTCGACGCCGAACAAGCTCGACGAGCGCGTCAGGCGGGCCATCATGCCGTCGAGTACGTCGAAGAAGGCGGCCAGCACGATCAGCCAGCACGCTTGCTGAAAGTGCCCGTTGAACGCCTGGGTAATGGCGACGAACCCGGCGAACAGGTTCATCAGGGTGAAGAACGACGGCACCGCCTCGCGCGGCAGCGGCCGGCGCAGCTCGCGGCGGCTGGCGCGGTAGGCGCCCACGCGCTCGCGGATGCGGCGCTGCTTGCGGCCGGGCCGGCCTCCGGGGTAGCGCGATGACGGCCGCGGTGAGTCCATGGGCGCTTCCTCGTCAGGCGGATGCCGGCGCCGGCATCCGGGCGATTACGGTGATCCCGGCCGTCACTTTCTGGCCTACCGTCACCTCTACGGTCGCCTCAGGCATAAGCAGCACGTCCATCCGCGAGCCGAACTTGACGATGCCGAAGCGCTGCCCCGCCTTGACTTCTTGCCCCACCTTGAGGTCGTAGGCGATGCGGCGCGCCACCGCCCCGGCGATTTGCTTGAACAGGATGCGCCCGCCCCACGGATGCCGCACCCCGATCTCGGAGCGCTCGTTCTTCTCGCTGGCCTTGGGGTGCCACGCCACCAGATACGCGCCCGGCACATAGCGCTCGTACTCCACGACGCCGTCGGCGGGCACGCGGTTGACGTGCACGTTGAGCGGCGAGAGGAAAATCGATATTTGCCGGGCCGGCCCCTGGATGTAGAGCGGCTCGTCGATGTCCTGCACCACGACCACCTTGCCGTCGGCGGGGGCCAGCACCAGGTCGCCGAGGGCGGCGGCCTCCGGGACGAGGCGCGCGGGGTCGCGGAAGAAGTACAGCGTAAAGGCGAACGAGAGCCACCCGACGAGCAGCAACCCGGCCTGCACCGGACCGGAAACGAACAGCCCTACGCCCGTGAGCACGACGGCGAGCAGCAGGCTGACCAAGATGATGAGGTATCCTTCCCGAGCAAACACGCGCGACGCCTGGTAGAAACTCCGGTCGGAGTTGGTGGTTTTACCGCTCTTTGAGAAGCCCGCAGGATGCGCCCTGACGGCGCGCGGCGCGGCAGGCCAGGGCCCGCGCCGCCTGGAAAGTACAAAATATAGGCCC
>CBDTTW010000053.1:0-17213 GCA_965363675.1 uncultured Rhodothermaceae bacterium | reverse complement strand
GAGGCTGTAGTGGCTCCAGGCGGGCGCCGGCGGATGCAGAAACGCCGTACACAGCGGGAAACGGTGGGCGTCGTTGAGGCGGTTGGCCTCGGGCGTGCGCAGGGCCGGGTCGAGGCGCGCGTCCACGGCGCGCCGGGGCAGCATCAGCTCCAGGGTGTACGTCCGGGCCGTCCACGGCCAGGCAGGCGCCGTGATCCAGCCGGGCGGCGTGGGCTTGCCGCCGAGCATTTCGGACGTCGGGATCGTCGCCCGGACGACGCCGCCGCCTTCGAGCGTGAGGGCCGCATCTACGGGCAGCACGAGTGCGCCCCGCCGCCGCAGTCGCAGCCGGGTGCGCCACAAGCCGCCCTCCGGCGCCGACGAAAGCCCCGCGACGGCATAATCGGCGAGCTTGGGGACGCCGGTCATCTGGTCGAAGTACCAGTCCAGGCGCAACCCGGAGACGGCTTCGGCGGCGGCCTCCAGGTCGCGCGGGTCGGGGTGGGTGAAGGCGTAGTCGCGGTAGAGGCGCCGCAGCCAGGCGTCGCGGAGCGAGTCCGAGATGACGTAGCCGAGCACCTGGGCGAGCGTCTCGCCGCCGGAGTAGGCGGCCGCGCCGTAGGCGGCGTTGGTCTGGAACCAGTCCGAGGGCGTGCTGAGCGCTTCGGCCTCGCCGCGCATCGCCATGCGCACCACGTCGAGAAGGGCGGCGTCGTGGCGCGCCTCGGGGCGCTTTTCGTAGGCGGCCATCGCGTCGTTGGCGACGAAGTTGGTCAGGCCCTCGTCGATCCAGGCGTAGCGCGTTTCGTCGGAGGCCAGGACGCCGTAAAACCACTGGTGGGCGGCCTCGTGCGCCGTCGTGCCGAAGAGCGAGCCTCTGGAGCGCCGCCCGGTGACGAATACGATGCCGGGGTACTCCATGCCGCCGTCGCCGGCCTGGGCGAGCGTGAAGTCGGGGTAGGGGTAAGGGCCGATGCGCGCTTCGAGATAGTCGAAGAGCCACGGCAGAAAGTCGCGCATGGGCCGCCAGGCGGTCGCCACGTCCGGCAGGTAGAGCAGATGGTACGTGCGCCCGCCCGGCCCGTCGATACGGTCGTGGCGGTAGTCCGGGTCGGCGGCCCACGCGAAGTCGTGGACGCGGTCGGCGCGGAAATGCCAGCGGAGCGTGTCGGCGCGGACGTGCGCCGAATCTGCGGCGTAGCCGTGGCCTACCTCCTCCGGGTTCATCAGCGCGCCCGTCGCCCCGACGACGTAGCGCGCCGGCAGCTTCAGCCGCACATCGAAGCGGGCGAAAGGCGCGTAGAACTCGCGGCCGACGTAGGGGTCGGCGCGCCACCCCCGGCGGTCGTAGGCGGCGAGTTTGGGATACCACTGGCTCATCGAGTAATCGACGCCCTCGGGGCTGTCGCGGCCGCCCCGCCGCGTGAGCAGCGGGATCTGCGTGCGGAAGGTCATCTCCAGCACCGACGAGTCGCCGGGGGCAAGCGGGCGCGCCAGGGCAGCCTCCAGCACCGTATCGGAGATGCGCGGCGCGAGCGGGCGGCCGTCCTGACGCAGGCCGTGCACGTCCTGACGGCCCTGTTCATCGGGGGCCAGCAGAAAGATGCGCGGCGCGATGCGCGGGTCGGGGTCGGGCAGGGCGCGGTTGCGCGCGGCCATGAGCGAGCCCGGCTGGAAGGCGTTGTAGTAGAGGTGGTAGAACACGCTCCGGAGCGTATCCGGGGTGTGGTTGATGAGCGTGAGCCGCTGGCGCCCTTCGAGGGCGTGGCGCTCGGGGAAAAGCTGCGCCTCGATCTCGTAGCGCACGCCGGGCATGCGGTCGGCGGCCGTTTGCGCCCGCAGGGCGACGAGCGGGCAGAGCAGCAGGGCGGGCAGCAGCGCCGCACGCAACACGCGAACCATAAAGAGTAGATTAATCGTGCGAGGCGGCCCCGGCGCCGCGAATCCCTCGGGGGTCGCAGGCGTATACACCACGCCTCGCCGCCCTCCACTTCAACGCGCCGCCGACCGTGACCAAAGCCGACCTGGTAGAGCAAATCGCCGCCGGTACGGGCCTGACCCGCACCGAGACGGAAGCCGTCGTGAACGGCTTCATCGCCGTGCTTGCCGACGCCCTGGAGCAAGGCCGCCGCGTCGATTTGCGCGGCTTCGGCAGCTTCAGCGTCGAGGCGCGCGCCCCACGGACGGCGCGCAACCCGCGCACGAACGCGCCCGTCGCCGTCGAGGCGCGGCATGTGCCGGTGTTCCGGCCCTCGCCGTCGCTGCGCGGGCGCGTGGACCGCAGCCGGCGCGACGTATAACCGTACCTGTTGCTGATGACGACCTCCCCGACGAGTTCTTGCCGCTTCTGCGGCGCCCGTATGGCCGCCGGCGCCGAGCGCTGCGATTTGTGCGGCGCTTCGGTCTCCGATGCGCTGGAAGATACGATAGAGGAGGCCGCTCCGCCGCCGCCCGAGGCGCCGGGGCCGCCGGGTGCGGGCGGGGCTTTCTGCAACGCTTGCGGCTGGCAAAGCCCCCCCGGCGCGCGCTTTTGCAGCCGCTGCGGCGCGCGCCTTCAGGAAGGCGTCGCCCTCCGGCCGCCCGTCGCGGGGGCGCCGGCCGGGGCTCCGCCCGAGGCCGAGATGAAACGTCGCCTGGGGATGATCGTGGGTCTGAGCGTGCTGCTGGTGCTGGCCCTCTTCCTGGCGACGATGGCGCGTAAAGGAAAAGCGCCCGCCGCTCCGGCCGAGACGGCCGCCGCCCCATCCCGCTCCGCCGTCTCCAACCCGGACGAGGTCCGCGCCGAGCATCAGGATTTGCCCCTGGCCGCCGACGTGCAGGCGCGCGTCACGGCGCTCGAAGGCGAGATGAACGCTTTGCAGGGGGCCGCCCGCGCCGCCAAACAGCGCGAGCTGCTGGACGTGTACCTGGCCGTGGGCCGCCTGGACCGCGCCGCCTTCGAGGGCGAGCGCATCGCTCAGGCCGAGAGCACCGCCCTCGCCTGGAGCCGCGCCGGGGATCTGTACTACGAGTGGATGGAGTCCATCGACGGGGCGCACAAGGTATCCGTGGCGGCGATGGCCGTCGCGGCGTACCAGAAGGCGCTCGCCGCCGACCCGGACAACCACGACGCGCGGGCCAACATGGCCTGGGCCTACCAGTACGATCCGCAGAACGCGATGGAAGCCATCAACCAGACCAACAAGGTGCTGGAAGCCGCGCCGGAGCACCTGCGGGCCAACTTCAACAAAGGCGTGTTCCTGATCCAGATCAACCGGCTCGAACAGGCCGCCGAGCAGTTCGAGCGCGTGCGCGGCCTTGCCCCGAAGGGCAGCCCCGAGGCCGAGCGCGCGGAGGCCGCCCTGGGGGCCATCGCAGACATGCAGGCGCAACGCGGCAGCGGCGCGGGCGCGCCGGGAGCGTCGGGGTTATGATGCGTTCTCCCCTGCGCCTTGCGCTGGCGGCGCTGCTGCTCGCGGCCGGCTGCGCCCACACGGCCCCTACGGCCCCTGCCGTCTCGGCGCGGCCCGATACGCTCGCGGCGTCGTACACCGTCATCTCCGACGCGCTCGCCGGCGACCCGGCGCTCGAAGCCCTTGCGGCCCCTTACCGCCGCCAGGTCGAGGCGCGCGTGGCCGAGGTGCTGGGCACGGCGGCGCAGACGCTCACCGAAGGCTCGCCGGAAGGCTCGCTGGGCAACTTCGCGGCCGAGGCCATGCTGGCGGCGGCGGCGGCGGCGGGCGCGCCGGCGAATATGGCGCTCACGAACAACGGCGGCCTGCGCGTGCCGATCTTCGCCGGCCCGGTGACCGTGGGGGACTTGTACGAGCTGATGCCCTTCGAAAACATGCTCGTCGTGCTGACGCTCAGCGGCGTAGGCATCGACAGCCTCGCGCAGCAAATCGCCCGAGAGGGCGGCGAGCCGGTGGCGGGCCTCTCGTTCGTGCTCGACGGCAGGCGCGCGCGGGAGGTGCGCATCGGCGGGCGCCCGCTCGACCCGGCGGCGACGTACCGCGTCGCTACGTCGGACTACCTGGCCGGCGGCGGCGCGGACTACACCGCTTTCGACGGCGCGTCGGACCGGCAGGTGCTCTCCGTCACGCTCCGCGACGCCTTCATCCAGCACGTGCGGCGGCTGGGCACGCTCACGCCCGTGCTCGACGGCCGCATCCGCAACGCTTCGCCGCCACCCAACCCCTGAGGCCGCCATGCCGACGCTCAGCCGACGCCGCTTTCTCTCTACGCTGGCGCTTGCCGGGGCCTTGCCGGGCCTCGCGGCGGGGACAGCCGCGCCTGCCGGGCGGCTCGTCATCCTGCACACCAACGACACCCACTCGCGCATCGATCCGATGCCCGCCGACGCCGGGCGCCTTGCCGGGCTGGGCGGCGTGGCCCGCCGCGCGCGCCTCATCGGGGAGGTGCGCCGCGCTGAACCGCACATGCTCTTGCTCGACAGCGGCGACATTTTCCAGGGCACACCCTACTTCAACTTTTTCGGCGGCGAGGTCGAGTTCAAGGCGATGTCGGCCATGCGCTACGACGCAGCCACGCTCGGCAACCACGACTTCGACAACGGCGTCGAAGGGCTGGTGCGGATGCTGCCGCACGCGCGTTTCCCGTTCGTCTCGGCCAACTACGACGTGCGCGGCTCGGCGCTCGAAGGGCGCGTGGCCCCGCACCTCGTGCGGCAGTTCGGCCCCCTTCGGGTAGGCATCTTCGGCCTCGGCATCGCCTTTACGGGGCTTGTGATGCCCGCCGCCCATGCCGGCGTCGTCTACCGCGATCCGGTGGAGACGGCCCGCGCCGCCGTCGCTGAGTTGCGGGGGCAGGGCTGCGGACTGGTCGTGTGCCTCTCGCACCTCGGCTACCGCTACCGCGACGACCAGATCAGCGATTTGCGCCTGGCCGGGCAGGTCAGCGGCATCGACCTGATCCTCGGCGGCCATACCCACACCTTCCTCGACGCGCCGGTGCGCGTGGCCGCCCCGGACGGCTGGGAAACGCTCATCCACCAGGTCGGCTGGGCGGGCGTGCGCCTCGGCCGCATCGACGCGCCGTTCGACCGCGCGGGCGCGCCGCAATCCTTGCAGGCGGCCCACTACCCCGTCGGCGCGGCGCTCGATATCGCCTGAGGCGTTGCGTATCTTGAAGCGCCCTTTCCCCGAATTGCCACGCGCTGCATGCTACGCCTCTCCGACGCGGACGTAACCGAAATCAAGGAAGCTGTAGCGCGCGCCGAGCGCACGACTTCAGGCGAGATCGTGCCGTTCATCGCCGAGCAGAGCGGGCGCTACGAGGTGGCCTTCTGGCGCGCCGCCGGAGGCTTCGGGTTCGGAGCGCTCGTGCTGATCGTGCTGGCCCACTGGTTCTACCACGGCTGGGGGCTGGCGTGGCTGTATACCGGCTGGGGCGCGGTGCTCGTCATCGCTCTGGCTTCGGCGGCGGGCGCGCTCCTGGCTTACATCCCCGCGGCGCGCCGCTTCTTTGCCGGGACCAACTTGCTCGCCGAAACCGTCCATGCGGCGGCCACGGCGGCGTTCCTGGAGCAGGAAGTGTTCAGCACCCGCGAGCGGACGGGCATCCTCATCTACATCTCGCTTTTTGAGCACCGCATCGAGGTGATGGGCGACTCCGGCATCAACCGCCGCGTCACGGCCGAGGACTGGGCGGCCGTGGTGACGCGCATCCGGAAGGGCATCCGCGAGGGCAAGCTGGCTGAGGGACTCGTCGAGGCGCTCGGCATGTGCGGGGTGCTGCTCGAACGCTCGGGCGTCACGCTCCGCGCCGACGATGCCAACGAGCTGCCGGACGAAGTGCAACTGCGCCGCAAGCGCCGCTAGGCGCCCGGCGCCGGCAGGCGGCGCGCCAGCAGCGTCGGCACGGCTGCCACGATTTCCTGGAGGTCGGAGACCTCCTGAAGGAACGCATCCGCCTGAAGCAGCAGCGCGTCTGCTTCGAGGCCGGGGTGCGCCATGTCGGTGTACAGCAAAAACCGGACGTGCGCCGTGGCGGGGCAGTCGCGCAGCGCACGCAGAATCTCCAGTCCGTTCAGGAAGGGCATGTCGTAGTTGCACACCACCAGGTCCAGGCGCTGCTCCGGGGCCTTTTGGACGGCGCCCTGCCCCGTGACGGCCAGAAACACGCGCGCGCCGCGCTGCTCCAGCACGTCGCACAGCGCCTCCAGCGCCGCCTCGTCCTCGTCTACGATCAGTATGCGCTTGCCTGCAAGCTGCCTGTTCATCCGCTCTGCCGATAAGTTCAGCCTTTACTACACGTAAGGCCGGGCTATCGTTCGGCGGGCAGGGTCACGAATCGGTAACGCGCCGCCCGGAGAGGCCCTTTCAGGCGCTGCTCCGGGCGAACGCGCGCCCTGTCAGGCGTGCGCGTGCTCGACCTTGTCGAGGGTGCGCAGGATGATGTAGCCGCCGACGCCGGAGACGAAGGAGCCGCCGAAGATGCCGACCTTGGCGTAGTCGAGGAAGGCGGGGTTCTCGAAGGCCAAGCCCGCCACGAAAATCGACATCGTAAAGCCGATGCCGCACAGCCATGAGACGCCCATAATGTGCTTCCACTGCAAGCCTTTGGGCAGCCTTGCCAGGCCGCTCTTGACGGAGAGGAACGAGAACAGCGTTACGCCGATCTGCTTGCCGAAGATGAGGCCCAGGCCCACCCCCAGCGTGACGTGATGCCCCACCATGGAGCCGAGGTTGCCGGAGAAGGCGACGCCGGCGTTGGCCAGAGCAAACAGGGGCATGATGCCGAAGGCGACCCACGAATGCAAGCCGTGCTCCAGGCGCGCCAGCGGCGACTGCACGTCCTCGCAGTTCTTCTCCAGCGTATAGACCACGTCGCGCTGCACCTCGTCCAGGTCCGGGTCGGTGTCGCCCACCTGATGCCGCGCGAAAATGTCCATCAGGCTGGTCGTGCGCGCCACGAACCCCTGGGCGTCGATGCGCCGGCGCACGGGGATCATGGCGGCCAGCAGCACGCCGGCAATCGTAGCGTGCACGCCCGAGGCGAAGACGGCCGCCCAGAGGGCCAGGCCGACCCAGATGTAAAGCGCCGGCTCGTGCACGCCCCGGCGGTTCATCACGTAGAGCACCACCAGAATCGCGGCGGCGGCCCCGAGGGCGACGAGCGAGATGGTGCTGGTGTAGAAGACGGCGATCACGAGCACGGCGCCCATGTCGTCGGCGATGGCGAGCGCGGCCAGAAACACCTTCATCGAGACCGGCGCGCGCGAGCCGAGCAGGGCCAGCACGCCGAGCGAGAAGGCGATGTCGGTGGCCATCGGGATGCCCCAGCCGTGCGCAGCGTCGGTGCCGCCGTTGAAGAACGTGTAGATCAGCGCCGGAACGATCATGCCGCCGAGCGCCGCCGCGACGGGCAGCGCCGCCTTCTGCGGGGTCGAAAGCTCGCCCACGAGCAGCTCGCGCTTGATCTCCAGGCCCACGACGAGGAAGAAAATCGCCATGAGCAGATCGTTGATCCACAGCTCCAGGTTCATGCTGAAGCTGTAGCCCGCCACCGAAATGCCGATGGGCGTCTCCCACAGTTCGAAGTAGTAGTGACCCAGGGGAGAATTGGCCCAGATGATGGCGATCAGGGCAAAGACGAGCAAGACGATGCCGCCGGCGGCCTCGGTCTTGAAGAACTGCTGGAACATGCGCGGTAGAAACCGCGGCGTAGGGGCGGTGGTCGTCGCCCCTGACTCTGGCAGGGCCATATGTTTTTTAAAGGTCTTGGGTAGGCAATTTCAGAACGACCCCGAAGATACAACAATTAAGGAAAAAGCTTGGGGAAGGCTGTGTTAAGGCCTGTGGAGAATGCGTGCAGCCGCTCGCAAGCCCTCCCGGAGGAGAGGCCGCGAGCGGCTGCAAGGCCGCCGGAAAAGCCCAGGCGCTCAGGCGCGCCCGGGGCCCAGGCTGCGCAGGATGATGTAGCCGCCGACGCCGGAGACGAAGGAGCCGCCGAAGATGCCGACCTTGGCGTAGTCGAGGAAGGCGGGGTTCTCGAAGGCCAAGCCCGCCACGAAAATCGACATCGTAAAGCCGATGCCGCACAGCCATGAGACGCCCATAATGTGCTTCCACTGCAAGCCTTTGGGCAGCCTTGCCAGGCCGCTCTTGACGGAGAGGAACGAGAACAGCGTTACGCCGATCTGCTTGCCGAAGATGAGGCCCAGGCCCACCCCCAGCGTGACGTGATGCCCCACCATGGAGCCGAGGTTGCCGGAGAAGGCGACGCCGGCGTTGGCCAGAGCAAACAGGGGCATGATGCCGAAGGCGACCCACGAATGCAAGCCGTGCTCCAGGCGCGCCAGCGGCGACTGCACGTCCTCGCAGTTCTTCTCCAGCGTATAGACCACGTCGCGCTGCACCTCGTCCAGGTCCGGGTCGGCGTCAGCGCCCTCACGCTGCATGTAGAGGTCCATCAGGCTCATGGCGCGCGCTGCGAACCCCTGGGCGTCGATGCGCCGGCGCACGGGGATCGTAGCGGCCAGCAGCACGCCGGCAATCGTGGCGTGCACGCCCGAGGCCAGGAAGGCGATCCAGAGGGCCAGGCCGACGCCGATGTATGCGGACGGCTTGTGCACGCCCCGGCGGTTCATCAGGAGCAGCGCCGCGAGGATGACGGCGGCGGCTCCGAGGGCGACGAAAGAAATCTCGGAAGTATAGAAGATGGCGATCACGAGCACCGCGCCCATGTCGTCGGCGATGGCGAGCGCCGTCAGGAACACCTTGAGGGCAACGGGGACGCGCGAGCCGAGCAAGGCCAGCACGCCGAGCGAGAAGGCGATGTCGGTGGCCATCGGGATGCCCCAGCCGTGCGCAGCGTCGGTGCCGCCGTTGAAGAACGTGTAGATCAGCGCCGGGATGATCATTGCCCCTATGGCGGCCGCTACGGGCAAAATGGCTTTCTGCGGGGTCGAGAGCTCGCCCACGAGCAGCTCGCGCTTGATCTCCAGGCCCACCAGAAAGAAGAAGACGGCCATGAGCAAGTCGTTGATCCAGTAGCCGAGGCTCAGGCTGAACGCGTAGGGACCCAGCGAAAAGCCGAGGGGCGTTTTCCAGAGGGCGAAGTACGCGTCGCCGTAGGGCGAGTTGGCCCAGACGAGCGCGATGACGGCGCAGGCGAGCAGTAGGATGCCTCCGGCGGCTTCGGTCTGGAAAAACTGCTGGAACATGCGCGGCAGCAGGCGCGGGGCAGAGGGGTTGGGCGTCTCCGGGTGGGGCAAGGCCATAGGCGTAGGGTTCGTTAAAGGGTAAGGCCCCGGCGCGCGGCGGCGGCAGGGAGCAACTTCGGGCAAGGCGCGAACCTCCGTGCTAGGGAAGCTCGACGACGCGCAGCGAGTCGTGCGTGGTGCGCAGCTTCAGGAAGCCGGCGATGCGGTCCAGGGTCTGGCGGCGCGTGCGCGTTGGGCCTTGGAGGCGCACGAGGTACACCGCCACCTGCCCCTGCGCCGAGTCCGCTTCGGCGAGGGCGCGCTGCATCTCTACGAGTTCCGGCGCAAGCGCGGAGATCTCGGCCGCCAGTTGCGCCACGGGCGCCTCGGGCGGCGGCGGGGCTACGGTGTCCGCGGCGGCGGTGTCGGGCTCCACTCCGTTTTGCGGCGGCTGGAAAGCCCCGAGCAGGCCGGCAATCTCGTTGCGCGTCAGGTACTGATCTTTCGCGTCGGGCAGGCGGATCGAGACGAGGTGCAGCCGCGTATCGGCAAGGCCCGCCTCGGGCATGAGCTTCCGCAGCGAGTCCACAGTGGCGGCCGGCACCGCCGGCCCGACGCTGTATACCTTGAGCAGCGCCGGGGCGCCCGGCGTCAGCTCCCACCGGAGCACCTCTTGCTTGCGCGGCTCAATATAACGGTTGACGAATGTGCGGGCGGCTTGTTCCTTGCGCAGGTCGCTGATGACGCCCCGAAAGATGAGCAGGCTCGGAATGGCGACTATGAGGGCGAAGACGGCAAACATGCGCTCGGCGCGCTTCGTCGTCTGGCGGTCTACGTACTCGGCGAAGGGAAACCGCAGGATGCGGACGATGAGGTAGGTCGAGGCGGCAATGAACACCGTGTTGATGAAGAACAGGTAGAACGCCCCCATGAACACCGACGGGCGGCCGCTGGCGATGCCGTAGCCCGCCGTGCACAACGGCGGCATGAGGGCCGTCGCGATGGCGACGCCCGGCACCACGGTCGTCTGGATGCGGCGCGTATTGGCGATGATGCCGGCCAGCCCGCCGAAGGTCGCCACGCCTACGTCGAGCAGGGTGGGGCGCGTACGGCTGAGCATCTCGGGGGTAAGCTGCCCAAGGGGCGTAACGAGGAAGTACAGGATGCTGGCCCCGATGCTCACGAGGACGGCGATGCTGTAGTTGCGCAGCGACTTGCCCAGCAGCGCCCGGTCGTGGATGCCCAGGCTCAGCCCGATGCCGAGGATGGGCGACATGAGCGGCGAGACGAGCATCGCGCCGATGATGACGGCGACCGAGGAAGTGTCCAGCCCGAGCGAGGCCAGCATCGCCGCGCAGATGAGCATCCACACGTTCGAGCCGCGCATCCGGATGCCCGTCGTGATCTGCTCGATGGTCCCGCCGATCTCGGCGTCGTCGCGCAGGCTGAACAGGCGCCGCATCGTCGCCCGCAGGTAGACGCTGAGGCCAGGCGTGGCGGACCGGGACGTTTCTTCCTCCGGCCGGGGGGGCAGCGGCGGCATAGGCGGGCGCCAGAGCGTGAACGGGGCAACCGAAGCGCTTCGCCGGAGCGCGGGGCGCTTCGGTTGCCGTAAGATACTGGTTTTCCGGCGCAGAAAAGCGAAGGGTTTCCGCCTGGGCGTCTCAAAAACGGCGCGGGACGGAAGTCGGCAGCCTACAGGTGCGCCATCATCCGGCGGCACGCTTCTTCGCAGCGGCGGCAGGCGTCGGCGCAGATGCGGCAGTGGGCGTGCATGTCGGCGGGGGCGGCGCACTCCTCGCCGCAGGCGTTGCACGCGACCAGGCACGCCTCTAGCTGCGACCGTATGGGGGCCGAGTGCGCCGACACCAGGCGGCCCAGCAGCGAGGCCGTGACGCCGCATACCGCCGAGCAGTCCAGGTTGAGGCGGATGCACGTCGTCAGCTCGGCGACCATGTCTTCCGCGAGGCAGGCGTCGGCGCACTGGTTGCACGTGTCGGCGCACGCCCAGCACGCTTCGATGCACCGGCCGACTACGGCCACGTCGATCTCGCCCTTGAGCGGGTGGGCGCCGAGCATGGATTGGGTTTGCAACATGAGGGTCTCCGGTTGGTTGAGGGAAGGCGCGCGCGCCTTCTGCAAACTACCCTGAAACCGGCGTTGGGGCCTCCAACGATGTTGTAAAGCCTACCACCAGCCCAGTTCCAGGCGCGCCTCCTCCGACATCAGGTCGCGCGTGTACGGCGGGTCGAAGGTCAGCTCGACGGTGGCGTCGGTGATGCCCTCGGTCAGGCGGACGCGGTTCTCGACCTGCTGCGGCAGGATGCCGGCCACCGGGCACCCCGGCGCCGTCAGCGTCATGACGACGTGGGCGCTGTTGTCCTCGTGGATGTCGATGCGGTAGATCAGCCCGAGGTCGTAGATGTTGACCGGGATCTCGGGGTCGAACACGGTTTTGAGGCCCTCGATGATGCGGGCTTCGAGCAGGGCTTTTTCTTCGGCGCGTGCGGTTTCGTCCATGGAGTAGTTTCCTCGGGTTAGGGCGCGTCGGCGGCGGGGGGCGCCGCATCGGCGTAGGCGGCGGCGTACTGCCTGATGCGCCGGATCATGCCGGCCAGGCCGTTCTTGCGCGTGGGCGACAGGTGATCTTCGAGGCCGAGCGCCGCCACGAAGCCCAGCGGCGCCGAGGCTACGGCGGCGGGCGGCTGGCCCTGCAAGGCGCGGATGAGCAGCGCAATCAGCCCGCGCGTAATCTGCGCGTCGCTGTCCGCCGAGAAGCGCATGCGGCCCTCGGCGTCCAATTCGGCGCGCAGCCACACGTTGCTCTGGCAGCCGTGGATGCGGTAGGCGTCGGTGCGGTAGGCCGGGTCGAGCGGCGGGAGGGCGCGGCCCTGGTCGATCAGGTGCTCGTAACGCCCCATCCAGTCGTCGAACAGAGCGAACTCGGCCACAATGGCGGCCTCGCGCGCGGCGATGACGCCGGGGGCTTCCTGCGAAGCGGTCGGCGCGCTCATCCGAGCATGCTCTGCACCCGCTCGACGCCGGCGGCCAGGCGCTCCGCTTCGTCGGGGGTATTGTAGAAGGCGAACGACGCGCGGATCGTGCCCGGCAAACCCAGCGCGTCCATGAGCGGCTGCGTGCAATGATGGCCGGTGCGGATGGCGATGCCCATGCGGTCCAGCAGGGCGCCGGCATCGTAGGGGTGCACCCCGTCGAGCACGAACGAGAGCACGCCTGCTTTCTCCGGCGCCTCGCCGACGATGCGCAGGCCGGGGAGGCGCCGCAGGAGCGCCGTAGCGTAGCCCAGCAAGTCGCGCTCGTAGCGGGCCGCCGCCTCGCGGCCCAGGTCCTCCAGGTAGCGCGCCGCCGCCTCCAGTCCCAGCGCTCCCTCGACGTGCGGCGTGCCGGCCTCGAACTTGTGCGGGAGGGTGTTGAACGTGGCGCGCTCGAAGGTGACGGCCTCGATCATGTCGCCGCCGCCCTGGTACGGAGGCATCTCGTCGAGCAGCGCTTCCCGGCCCCAGAGCACCCCGATGCCCGTCGGGCCGAACATCTTGTGTCCCGAGAACGCGTAGAAGTCGCACCCGAGGGCCTGCACGTCGAGGGGGCCGTGGGGCGCGCCCTGGGCGCCGTCGACCAGCACGGGCACGCCGCGCGCGTGGGCCCGCCGGACGACTTCGGCCACGGGGTTGACCGTGCCGAGGGCGTTCGAGATATGGCAGAGCGCCACGAGGCGCGTGCGTTCGGTCAGCAGCGCCTCAAGGGCGTCCACGTCGAGGACGCCGCGCGCGTCGATGGGGGCCACGCGCAGCGCCGCCCCGCGCTCGGCGCAGACGAGCTGCCACGGCACGATGTTCGAGTGGTGCTCCATCGCCGTGATGACCACCTCGTCGCCCGCCCGCAGGCGCGGGCGCAGAAACGAGGCCGCGACGAGGTTGATGCCTTCGGTCGCGCCCCGCGTAAAGAGGACCTCGGCGGCGGCGGGGGCGTTGATGAAGCGGGCCAGGGTATGGCGCGCCGCGTCGTAGGCGTCGGTGGCGCGGGCGCTCAGGTAGTGCACGCCCCGGTGGATGTTGCTGTTCTCGGCCTCGTAGTACTGCCGTATGCGCTCGATGACCCGCCGGGGCTTCTGCGAAGTGGCGGCGTTGTCGAGGTAGACGAGCGGCTCGCCGTAGACGCGGGCGCCGAGGATCGGGAAGTCGGCGCGCACGGCCTCCAGGTCGAAGCCGGCGGCCGGGCGCCGCGCCGCCGAGAGCATGTCGGTAGGCATGGGCGGCCTTTAGTCGTGGTAGCGGGTTTCGACGGCATGGTCGAGCATGTCGCGCAGGGGCGCGATGCGCACGTTCTCCAGCACGTCGCGGGCAAAGGCCAGGAGCAGCATGGCGCGCGCCTTCACCGCCGGGATGCCGCGCGACTGAAGGTAAAAGAGCGCCTCCGGGTCGAGCTGGCCCGTCGTGGCGCCGTGGCTGCACTTGACGTCGTCGGCGTAGATCTCCAGCTCCGGCTTCGAGTACATGCGGGCCGTGGGCGTCAGGATGATGCTTTTGTTGCTCTGGTAGGCGTTGGTCTTCTGCGCGTCCTGCCGCACGAATACCTTGCCGTTGAAGACGCCGGTCGCGTGGTCGTCGAGGATGCCCTTGTACAGCTCGTTGCTGACGCAGTTGGGGCGCGCGTGCTCTACGTGGGTATGGTTGTCCACGTGGAGGTCGCCCCCGCCGATGAACAGGCCGAACAAATGGCTCTCGCAGTGCTCGTCGGCCGGCAGAAAGCTCAGGTTGTTGCGCACGATGCGGCCGCTGAGCGTGGCCGTGAACGTGGTGCAGTTGCTGCCGGTCTCCTGGTAGACCTGCATCCCGGCGACTTGCGTGGCGCGGCGGCCCTCGTCCTGGATGCGGTAGAACGACACCTGGGCGTCGCGGCCGCCGTACACCTCGGCGACGCTGTTCGTGAAGCACTCCGGCTCGCCGAGGGCCGTCTGCGTCTCGATGATTTCCACCGACGCGCCGTCCTCGGCTACGACGAGGTAGCGCGGCTGCACGAGGAGCAGTCCTTCGGCCTGAAGGAGGCTGATGATGTGCACCGGCTTGTCGAGGGCCGCCCCGCGCGGGGCGTAGATGCATACGCCGTCGTGGGTGAACGCCGTGTTGAGGGCCGTAAACACCTCGCCCCTGTGATCGGCGTAGCGCCCGAAGTGGCGCTCGAACAGCGCCGGGTGCGCGGCGGCGCAGTCCGCCAGGCCGCCGACGACGAAGCCTTCGGGCAGGCCTTCCGGCGCTCCCGAGAGGCAGCGCCCGTTGACGAGCACGACTTCGTAGGCGTCGAGGCCGGGGATGCGTGCGGCGGCAAGGGCTTCAGGCGAGGGGCGGGGCGCCTCGGCGCCGGGCCCCAGCGGCCAGTCGGCGCGCAACTGCGCCGTGATGTCGGTGTACTTCCAGGCCTCGGATTTGCGCGTCGGAAAGCCGAGCGCCTCCACGCGCCCGATGGCCTCCCGGCGCAGGGCGTGGACGTGGGCGCCGGACCCGTTGAGGGCGCGGCCGTGGTGCGCTTCAAACGCCGAAAGGAATCGGTCTTCCGGCCTTTCTATTGCTTGCATGGTCAAAGGGAATAGAGTCGTCGGCAAGGGGGCTTAGTGTACGGGGGCCGCCTCGGGCGACTCCTCGCGGATCCAGTCGTAGCCGCGCTCCTCCAGTTCGAGCGCCAGCTCGCGCGGCCCCGACTTGACGATGCGCCCATCGACGAGCACGTGCACGAAGTCCGGCGTGATATAGTTGAGCAGCCGCTGGTAGTGCGTGATGATGACGAACGAGCGGTCGAAGGAGCGCAGCGTATTCACGCCGTCGGCGACGATGCGGAGGGCGTCGATGTCGAGGCCCGAGTCGGTCTCGTCCAGGATGGCGAGGCGCGGTTCGAGCAGGGCCATCTGGAAGATTTCGTTGCGTTTCTTCTCGCCGCCCGAAAAGCCCTCGTTGACCGAGCGCTTCGTCAGGTCGGCGTCGAGTTCGACGAGGGCGGCGCGCTCGCGCATGAGCCCGAGGAACTCGACGGCCGTGAGCGCCGCCTGGCCGCGGTGTTCGCGCATGGAGTTAACGGCCTGGCGCAGGAAGTTGGTCATGCTCACGCCGGGCAGCTCGACCGGGTACTGAAAGGCGAGGAACAGGCCCTCGCGCGCGCGTTCGTCGGGCTCCATGCCGAGCAGGTCCACGCCGCCGAAGCGCACCGAGCCGCCGGTGACTTCGTAGCCCTCGCGGCCGGTCAGCACCGAGGCGAGCGTGCTTTTGCCGGAGCCGTTCGGCCCCATGATGGCATGCACCTCGCCGGGGCCTACGTGCAGGTTGACGCCTTTCAGGATGGCGCGGTCTTCGATGCTGGCGCGCAGATTCTGGATTTCAAGCATTGCGTTCGGGGGAATGCGTAGGGATTGCAGAGGGTGGGGGTTAACCGACGCTGCCTTCGAGTTCGATGGCGAGCAGCTTTTGCGCTTCTACGGCAAACTCCATGGGCAGCACCGCCAGAATGTCGCGGCAGAAGCCGTTGACGATCAGCTTGACGGCCTCGGCCTCGGGGATGCCGCGCTGGTTGCAGTAAAAGATCTGGTCCTCGCCGACCTTGGAGGTGGTGGCCTCGTGCTCGACCTGGGCGCTGGGGTTGCTCACTTCGATGTAGGGGAACGTGTGCGCCCCGCAGCGGTCGCCGAGCAGCAGCGAGTCGCACTGCGAGAAGTTGCGCGCCGCCTCGGCGTTCTTGCCGATGCGCACCAGGCCGCGGTAGCTGTTGTTGCTGCGCCCGCCCGAGATGCCCTTCGAGATGATCGTGCTCTTGGTGTGCTTGCCGAGGTGGATCATCTTGGTGCCGGTGTCGGCCTGCTGGCGGCCCTTGGTGAAGGCCACCGAGTAGAACTCCCCGACGGAGTAATCGCCCTTGAGGATGACGCTGGGGTACTTCCAGGTGATCGAGGAGCCGGTTTCGAGCTGCGTCCAGGAGATTTTGGCGTGGTCGCCGGCGCAGAGGCCGCGCTTGGTCACGAAGTTGTAGATGCCGCCCTTGCCCTCCAGGTCGCCGGGGTACCAGTTCTGAATGGTCGAGTACTTGACCTCGGCGTCGCGGTGCGCGTAGATCTCCACGACGGCCGCGTGCAGCTGGTTCTCGTCGCGTTGCGGGGCGGTGCAGCCCTCCAGGTAGCTGACGTAGCTGCCTTCCTCGGCGATGATGAGCGTGCGCTCGAACTGGCCGGTAAAGCGCTCGTTGATGCGGAAGTAGGTCGAAAGCTCCATCGGGCAGCGCACGCCCTTCGGGAGAAAGACGAACGAGCCGTCGCTGAAAACGGCCGAGTTGAGCGCGGCGTAATAGTTGTCCGTGTACGGCACGACCGAGCCCATATACTGCTGCACGAGGTCCGGGTAGTGCTGGACGGCCTCGCCGAGCGAGCAGAAGATGATGCCGACCTTGGCCAGTTCCTCCTTGAAGGTGGTCGCCACGGAGACGCTGTCCATGACGGCATCGACGGCGACGCCGGCGAGCACCTGGCGTTCGAGCAGCGGCACGCCGAGCTTCTCGAAGGTTTCGAGCAGCTTCGGGTCCACCTCGTCCATGCTCTCGTAGCGCGGCTTGCGGTTGGGGGCCGAGTAGTAGATGATGTCCTGGAAGTCGATGTCGGGGTACTCCAGGTGCGCCCACTCGGGGTAGCGGTCCTCCAGCGTGAGCCAGTGCCGGTACGCCTTGAGGCGCCATTCGAGCATCCATTCCGGCTCGTTCTTTTTGGCCGAGATCATGCGCACCACGTCCTCGCTCAGGCCGGGAGGCGCGGTGTCGGCTTCGATATCGGTCACGAAGCCGTATTTGTAATCGCGCTGGGCGACTTCGTTCAGGTAATCGGTCCCGGTGTTGCTCATGGGTTGTCGCGTAGGGGGAAGGGCGGGGGTAGGCCCCGAAAAAAGGCTTCAGACGCGCAGTTTAGACGCCGTCTAAGAAAGAGTGTCAACGCCTATCGGCGCGGCAAGGTCCGTGGGGCGGCACGTTTTTTCGCGGTTCCGGGCTGCGTCCGGGGGGCTCAGCGCAGCACGAGGTGGGCCGCCGAAAGCGGCGCGAGCGT
>CBDTTW010000052.1:0-17411 GCA_965363675.1 uncultured Rhodothermaceae bacterium | reverse complement strand
GTTCGCGGCGGCGTGGGCCGAAACGCTGGCCGCCGGCTGCGCCGACCCGGACGACCTGGCCGATGTGCTTTCGGTGCAGGGGCGCTTCCCGAACAGCGCCGGCTACGAGCAGGCGCGCCTCGACGGCCTGCTGCCGAACTGGATGCCGTTCGCCCAACCCTCGTTCCTGCGGCAAATGCTGCGCCTGCCCCCGTCCGAGCGCCGGGGCGGCCGGTGGTTCCGCGCGCGCATCCGCCGGGACGCGCCGCGCCTGGCGCGCTACCCGCTCGTCAAGGGCGGCGTGGCCCATCCGTACGCGCTGCCCACGGCCGCCGCGACGGCGTGGGTGCGGGCGATGCGCCGCGCCGGGCGCGCCGCCCCCGACACGCTGCCCGCAACGTTTCTGGATGCCGTGCGCGAGCCCGCCCTGGACCTGCTATCTTCCGCTGAAACAGTCGCCTTCGGAGCCTACGACGGGCCGCGCGTGCGCCGCCTCGTCGAGGGCTTCTACGCCGGGCGCCGGGAGCGCGCCGCCGAGGTAGACTGGTGGCTCTCGTTTGAACTCTGGCGGCGGAGCCTACGCCGCTCCGGCTGATCCGCCGCCGACCTGCCGCCCTGGAGAGGGGAGATTATGCGCCTGAAAGCGATACACAACGGCTTTTTTCTGCTGCTGGTAGCGGCGGCCACTTACGCCTTTTACTGGGTCATCCGCGACCTGGTGGCGCCGCTGTTCTGGGCGGGCGTGTTCGCGGTGATTTTCCAGCCGGTGTACCAGCTCTGGAAACGCACGCTCAGGGGGCGCTCGTCGGCCAGCGCCCTGCTGACCATGATTACGATTGTGCTGGTGGTGATCGTGCCGCTGGCGCTCGTCGGCATGGCGCTCTCGCAGGAGGTGATGTCGCTCTACGGACGCATCGAGTCGGGCGAGGTCAACCCGCAGCGCATGGTCGATGCCGTAGAGCAGTGGCTGCCTTCGCTGGGGCGCTTTGCCGGGCGCTTCGGCATCGACCTGAACGACTTGCGCGAGCGCGTGGGCTCGGGGGCCGTGGCCGCCAGCGAGTTTCTGGCGGCGGGGGTGCTGGCCTTCGGGCAGAACGCCATCCGGTTTACGGCGCTGCTGTTCATCATGCTCTACCTGCTGTTCTTTTTCCTCCGCGACGGCGCGCGCCTGACCGACCTGATCATCCGCGCCATCCCGCTCGGCGACAACCGCGCGCGCCGCCTGTTCGGCAAGGTCGCGGAGGTCTCGCGGGCCACCATCAAGGGCACGATCGTCGTGGGCGTCGTGCAGGGCGGCATCGGGGGGCTGATGTTCTGGATACTCGGCATCGGGGCCCCGATTTTCTGGGGCATGGTCATGACGCTGCTCTCGCTCGTGCCGGCCGTGGGGACGGCGCTCATCTGGGGGCCGGCGGCCCTCATCCTGATCCTGAGCGGCGAGGTCGTCAAGGGCGTCGTCCTGATCGGGGCGGGCGTGCTCATCATCGGCCTGGCCGACAACATGCTGCGCCCGCTGCTCGTCGGGCGCGACACCAAGATGCCCGATTATCTCGTGCTCATCTCGACGCTGGGCGGGCTCACGGTGTTCGGCATCACCGGCTTCGTGGTCGGGCCTATCGTGGCGGCCGTGTTCCTGGCCGTCTGGGACATGTTCCAGGAGGAGTACCCGCGCCGCGCCGACCCGCAGGCCGTGAAGCTGGCCGCCGAGCACCCGGAAACCATCCCGCCCCCGAAAAGCTCGGCCATCACGACCGGGCCGCCCCCGCCGGAGACTCCCTGATTGGCCCGGCCGAAGCGTAGTGGTCAAATTATTATATTCTTACGAAACAGACTCGGCCCGGCCGCCGGCGCAGGGCCTAACTTGGGCGCAGCATTTGCCCTGCCCGGGCGCAGCATCCAAAGGAGCGTTATGTTGCCGACGTACGACCAGGTGTCGGCCGGGGGGGTGGTCTTCCGGTCGGTTGGGAATCATGTGCAGGTGGCCCTGATCGCAGTGGGGCCGCATCGGCGGTGGCAACTGCCGAAAGGCACCGTCATGACGGGCGAGACCCCCGAGGCGACCGCCGTACGCGAGGTGCGCGAGGAAACGGGCCTCAACGCCCGCCTCGTCCGCCCGCTCGATACCATCGAGTACTGGTACACCGGCGAGCTGGACGGGCAGCGCGTGCGTTTCCGCAAGCACGTGCACTTTTTCCTGATGACCTACCTCTCCGGCGACGTGGCCGACCACGACCACGAGGCCGAGGAAGCCCGCTGGATCACCGTCGAGAGCGCCGTGCGCGCCCTGGCCTTCAAGGGCGAGCGGGGCGTGCTGGAGCAGGCCGTGCAGCTCTACGAGCCCGGCGCCTGAGGGGCTGCGTTTTTTTAGGCCTCCTCCCGTTACGTGTGCAGGTTCGAGGGGCGCGCCCGCCGCAGGGCCGCGTATCTTGGCCGAAACCGCCGCACCTGCGTCCGCCTGCCCTATGGAGACCGCTCCGGAGCCGCCCGACCTCCGCCCCCCCGACGCACCGCCCGCCCCGCGCCGCCGCTTCCGCCTGCCGGCGTTTCTGCGAGGCCCCGCCGAGCCGAAGCCTGGGCTCGGCGTTTTTCAGGGCGTTTTCCGGCCCACCGTCATGACGATCCTCGGGCTGATGATGTACCTGCGCGAGGGATGGATCGTGGGCGAGGCAGGGCTGGGCGGCGCGGTGCTCATCATCCTGTTTACGTTTGTGATCACCGGCACGGCGGCGCTCTCGCTTTCCTCGATCACGACCAACATCCGGATGGGCGCCGGGGGCGTGTTCTACATCATCGCGCAGTCGCTGGGGCTGGAGCCGGGCGGCGCCATCGGCATTCCGCTGTACCTGGGGCAGGCGTTCTCGGCGGCGCTCTACGTGTACGGCTTCAGCGAGGCGTGGGGGTATCTTTTCCCGACGCACCCGCAGTTGCTCGTGGTCTACGCGGCCCTCGCGGTGATCTTCGGCGTCACGCTCATCTCGACGCGCCTCGCCTTCCGGTTGCAGGGCGTCGTGATGCTCATCATCATCGCCTCGCTGGTTTCCATCGTGCTGGGCATCACGAGCATCGGCCGGCAGGAGCCGCTGCACGCCCCGCGCCTCTGGGGCGACTTCGAGGGCGGGGGCTTCTGGGCGCTGTTCGCCATATTCTTCCCGGCGGGCACGGGCGTCAAGGTGGGCGCGAGCATGTCGGGGGCTCTGGCCGATCCCCGGCGCAGCATTCCGCGCGGCACCCTGGCGGCCGTGGGCGTGGCCCTTTCGGTGTACCTGTTCATGGCGCTCTGGTACAGCCTGGTGGCCCCCCCGGAAGTGCTCAAGGAGAATTACCTGATCGTGCTGGAGAAGGCGGCGTGGGGCGAGATGGTGCTGGCGGGCATCCTGGCCTCGACGTTCACGGCGGCGCTGAGTTCGCTCGTGGCGGCGCCGCGCGTGCTCCAGGCGCTCGGCGAGCAGGGCGTGCTGCCGCGCCACACGTTTTTCGGGCGCCTCTCCCGCTCCGGCGAGCCGCGCAACGCCGCCCTGGCGACCGGAGCGCTCGTGGCGGCGGTGCTGCTGGCGGGCAGCCTGAACCGCATCGCGGTGCTCATCACGATGTTCTACCTGCTCACCTACCTGACCATCGACGTGGTGGTGCTGCTGGAGCAGCGCCTGGGTATGATCTCGTTTCGGCCGCTGTTTCGCATCCCGATGGCCGTGCCGCTCGTCGGGATCGCGGCGTGCCTGCTGGCCGTCTTCGTCATCAGCCCTGCCTTTGCGCTCATTGCCCTGACGCTCATCGGCGCCATCTACGTCTACCTGACGAACAAGGAGTTGCAAACGCCCTGGCAGACGGTGCGCAGCAGCGTGTTCGTGTCGCTGGCGGCGTGGGCCATCAAGCGCATCGAGCGCTCGCCGGAGGAGGCCAACGAGCGCTCGTGGAAGCCGGATCTGCTGGCCCCCGTCGAGTCGCGCAACGAGTTGGAGGGGTCGTACCGCTTCTTGCGTGTGCTGGCCTACCCCAAAGGGACGCTGCGCATCATCGGGGTGCGCCCCGACACGGGCGCGCCGGAGGGGCCGCCCCGCGCCGACGCGGACCTGGCGGCGCTGCGCTCGGTGGCGCGCGTGTTCCAGCAGGAGGGTCTTACGGCCACGGCTACGGTCATCGAAGCGCCCTCGCTGCTCAAAGGGGCGCGCATGAGCGCCGCCGTGCTGCGCGGCTCGCACTTCCAGCCCAACATCCTGTTCAGCCTCGCGCATACCCGCGACGCGGAGACGCTCCAGGGCCTCATCGACACGGCGGCGGAGAACGAGATGGGCGTGGCCCTGCTGCACCTGCACCCCGAGGTCGGCCTGGCCTACGAGCGCCGCCTGAACGTGTGGGTGAGCGACCAAAGCCCCGACTGGCGGCTCGGCCTGCGCCTGGCGAACCTCGACCTGACGGTGCTGCTGGCCTACCAGGTTTTCCGCAACTGGCAAGCCCAAACCCTCCGCCTGCTCACCGTCGTGCAAGACCCGGAGGAGGTGCGCCCGGCGCGCGAGTACCTGCGCCGCCTCGTCGAGGACGCGCGCCTGCCGCCGCAAACGGAGCAGTGGGTGCGCGCCGGGCGCTTCCTGGACCAGTTGCCGCATGCGCCCCGCGCCGATGTGCAGGTGCTCGGGCTGCCGCGCGACGTAGACCCGGCCTTCCTGCGCGAAGTCGTTCGCCAGACGGGCAGTTCGTGCCTGTTCGTCCGCGACTCGGGCCGCGAGAGCGCGCTGGCTTAACCGCCTAGAAGTAGTAGCGCAGCCCGATGCCGCCGCCCACGTCGCCGTCGGTGCTGGGCGCTACGGCGAGGCGGGGGGTGACTTGGCCGAAGAACTCCAGCCGGTCCACGATCACGTTGAGGCCGAACATGCCGCTCACGCCGAGCACCACGTCGTCATCCTTGCCGCCCGAGCGCTCCTGCACGCCGACGAAGGCGCCGGGGCCGTAGAAGTAGTTGACGTTGCGGGCGTCGCCGAGGCGCTTTTCGCGCACGCCGTGGACGTTCAGGTAGATGAAGTCGTCGGTGTCCCAGGCGCCGAGGATGTCGTAGGAGAGGGCGCGGCCGTTGTAGAGCTTGACCGAGACGCCGCTGGGGTCGCCGATCTGCCCGCCGAGGCCCACCGAGCCGCTGCGGCGCTGCGCAAAGGCGGCCTCCGGAGCGAGCAGGGCGGCGCCGAGCAGGACGAGCGCGAGGAGCGGAAGGCGAAAACGTAGGGTATGGCGCATAACGGTAGGGGGCATGAGGAATAAGGGCGGCATAATAACGCGCATCGGGGGGCGATGCGCTCGGGCCGAGGCTTCCGGGGGGTCAACGATCTGGTGAAGATGTGCGGGGCCGCCTGCCGGGAGGGGCGCCGGGGCCGTTGGGCGCGGCGGCGGCCGGGCGTACCTTGTCGCTCGCCGTTCACCCCTACGCCCTATCCGCCATGCCGATTTTCGCCTGCCGTTTCGCCGTCCGCCGTTTTGCGTTCCCTGCGCTCTGCGCCTTGTGGCTGCTCGCCGCCGCGTCGCCGGCGCTCGGGCAAAGCGCCCCGCCGCCCGAGCGCCGCCTGCTCTGGCCGGAGGGCGCCCCCGGAGCCCTCGGGGCCGAGCCCGCCGATCAGCCCGCCGTGACGCTCTACTTCCCCGCGCCCGAGGCGGCTACGGGCGCCGCCGTAGTGGTGTGCCCCGGCGGCGGCTACGGACACCTGGCGCTCGACCACGAGGGCCGCCAGATCGCCGAGTGGCTCGTGAACCGGGGCGTGGCGGCGGCCGTGCTGGAGTACCGCCTCGGGCCGCGCTACGGCCACCCGGCGCCGCTGCTCGACGCGCAGCGGGCCTTGCGCCTGGTGCGCAGCCTTGCCGCGTCGCACCACCTGCGCCCGGACCGCATCGGCGTGTGGGGCTTCTCGGCCGGAGGGCACCTCGCCGCCACGGCCTCCACGCAGTTCGACGCCGGAGAGGCCGGGGCCGCCGACCCTATCGACCGCCAGAGCGCGCGCCCCGACTTCTCTATCCTCGCCTACCCCGTCATCACGATGGGCGAGTACACGCACCGGGGCTCCCGGGGCAACCTGCTCGGGGCCGCCCCCGACTCGGCCCTCGTCGCCCGCATGAGCGCCGAACGGCGCATCACGGCCGAGACGCCCCCGGCTTTCCTGTTTCACACCACCGACGACGGCGTAGTGCCGGTCGAGAACAGCCTGCTTTACTTCGCCGGGTTGCGCGCGCACGGCATCCCGGCCGAGATGCACGTTTTCGAGCGCGGCCGCCACGGCGTCGGGCTAGCCCCGCTCGACCCTGCGCTCGACGCCTGGAGCGACCTGCTGGACCGGTGGTTGCGCAGCCGCGGCCTCCTGAGCCGCTAGGCCCCGCCCGGGGGGGTAACGTTCGTGTGAGATAGGGTACGAATACGTGCCCTGCCGCCTTCGGCCGTGGAACGCCTGCATGCCGAAGGCGCTATACGGACAGCAAAAGCAGTGCACCCACCCATTCTGAAGAGGAGAACCATGCCCTTAGCATTCAAACGATTTGCGCCCCTGCTCATGATTTTGCTCATGGCCGGCTGCGCGCCGAAGAACGATGCCGACGACGCCATGGACGCGGATTCTGCGGCGGTAGTGCAAGCCGGGCAGGACCTGGATAGCCGCATGGACCGGCGCATGGAGGAGGTAAACCAGGACATCCAGCAGCTCGACGCCAAGCTGGCGACCCTGCCCGAGGAGGCCCGCGAGGAGGTGCGCGAAGCCCTTGAAGACGCCCGCGAGAAGCGCGACCGCATCAGCGTGCTGCGCGACACCCTGCGCCAGTCGGCCGACGAAGGCGTGATCGCCGAGGCCCGCGAGGACCTGGCCGAGGAATACCGCGAACTGGACCGCTTGCTGACGAAGGCCCACTTGGAAGCGGCCGAGACGAAAGAGGAGTTCCGGGCGGAACTCAACGACGAGATGACGGAGCTGGACCGCCGCATCGAGCGGATGGAGCTTCAGCGTCCCAACATCAACGCTCCCGAGCTGGAAGGCTTCGAGCGCGAAGTGAGCAGCCTCAAGGACGAGCGCGAGGCGTTCCGGCAGCGCATGAACGAGCTGGACAACGCCACCGAAGAAGGCTGGCGCGACCTCAAGCGCAACCTTTCCGAGGGCTGGGACAAGGTCGAGCAGGCGTACTACGACATCGACGTGCCCGAGGAACTGGAGGTGCATTTCTAGGCCCCGCGCAGCATCACCTAGAGGGCAGCATCACCTAGAGGAACGATCCCCATGACCCGCGACCTCCGCGCCGCAATACGCACGCCCGGGCGCGCCCGAAGCCGCCGCGCGAAGCTCCCCGAGAAGGCCACATACTCGGGGCTTCGCTGGGCGGCGCTTCTGGGCGCAGGCGCGGCGGCGCTGGCGGCGCTGGGGTATGCGGCGTGGAAGAAGCCTGCCGGCCGCTTGCGGCCCGGCAATGCGGCTCCGGCGGCCGACGAGCCCGACGAATCCGTATCCCCGGCGCGCCCCGTCCGCGAGGCCGTCCCGGCGACAGAGCTTGCCGAGCCCGGAGGCGAGGTGTTCGTCTCCGACGCGGGGCCTGTGGAGTTGCCGCCGCCCGGCGAGGAACCGGGCGAGGACGCCGCGCCGCGCCGCGTGCGGAAGCGTGAGCGCGAGGGCGGCGGTTTATGACTTTGTGAGGAATTCAGCGCAACCGGCGAGGGGAAGGCTTGTGCGCAGTGGCTTAATGCGTTTGGAATTCATTCCTTGAAGGAGTGTCTCCGAACCTGCAAGTCACCTCGCCGAGCGCTTCTATGAGCGGATTACGCGTTTTCAGCCGCCTCCGGCGGAAAGTAGAAGAAGAAAAACGGCTCGCCCTGGAATCCGAGGAGCCGGCCGAGCAAAAAGAGATTCGTTTGCGCGCTTTGCGCCGCGAACTCGATCAATCTTGGGAAGCGCTTCGCAGACGCGAGTCCGGGCAGGGGCGTTTTCCCGGCCGGTCATCCGAATGACGAAGCTTTACCGCGTATAACCGATGAGCATATTCCATGCGGTTCTTGGCGGGGCCGCCGGCGCGGCCGTCCTGACGGCCGTGCACGAAACTGTGCGGCGCCTGAATCCCGACGCGCCGCGCATGGACCTGCTGGGCATGCGCGCCCTGGCGCGGGGCTTCGAGGCGGCCGGGGCCGAGCCGCCGCCGCCCGGCGAGCTGCATACCCTGGCCTTGGTGGGGGACCTGGTCTCGAACGCCGCCTACTACACGCTCGTGGGCAGCAAACCTTCGGCGTGGGCGCGCGCCGGAGCGCTGGGACTGGCCGCCGGCATCGGCGCCGTGGCGCTGCCCCCGAAGCTGGGGCTCGGCGCCGCCCCGAGCCGCCGCACGCATGCCACCGCCGCCATGACCGTCGCGTGGTATACCCTGGGCGCCTTTGCCGCCGCCGCCGTGGCGCGGGCCGCCGCGCGCGCCTGAGGAGGCCGCCGAAGCGGAGGAAACCTGCATCTGCTGGAATTAGTTGTTACAATGGTCTGACGCCTCGGCGCCGCGCGTACCGGGTCGGCGGCAGTAGGTATCTTCCATCAGGCAGGCTTCCCCTTCACGCGATCTCCTTGTTGACTCAGGCGTCCATGCAGGATGCGGCAAAAGAAACTGAAGTCTTCGATGTCGCACTCCGACGCGTTCCCATCTTCCTGTTTCATCAGGACGTAGATCTGGTCTATACGTGGGTTTTCAACCCGTCGGGGGTCGTGCCGCGTACGGCGGCGGCGGGCCAGACGGACGCGCACCTGTTCACGAAGGCCCACGCGGCAAAGCTCGCGGCGCTCAAGCAGCACGTCCTGAACCGCCTCGAAAGCCTTCAGGAGGACCTGGAGCTTAGCATCCGGGGCAAGCCGGGGTGGTATCGCCTCTCGCTCTCGCCGCAGTACAGCCCCGAGGGCGCCGTGACGGGCGTGACCGGGTCCATGCTGAACATCACGCGCGAGCGCCGCCGCGAGCAGGAACTGCGCAAGGCCGTTGAGGCTGCCGAAGCCTCCAGCCTCTCGAAGTCGGCGTTTCTGGCGACGATGAGCCACGAGATCCGTACGCCGCTTACCTCGGTCATCGGCTTCGCGTCGGTGCTCTCGCGCGAGCTTTCCGGGGAGCAGCGCGAGTTCGCCCAGACCATCGAGACGAGCGGCAAGCGCCTGCTCGACATGCTGGGCTTGGTGCTTACGCTCGCCAAGCTGGACGCGCAGCAAGCCGAAGTGCAACTGGAGCCCATCGACGTGGGCGCCGAGGTGCACGCCATCGTAGAGCTGCTGCGGCCGCTGGCCGAGGACAAGGGGCTGGGGCTCTCCATCGCTTCGGACGCGGCGGCCATGCCGGCCTGCCTCGACCGGGGCGCCCTCAGCAGCATCGCCTACAACCTGATCGGCAACGCCATCAAGTACACCGACGAGGGCGAGGTGCGCGTCTCGGTGCGCGTCGAGGGCGGCGCCGTCGTGGCGGTCGCCGTCGAGGACACCGGCACGGGCATCGACGCGGCGTTCCTGCCGCACGTCTTCGATGCGTTCAAGCAGGAGGCGCAGGCCGGGCGCACGTCGGAGGGCGTCGGGCTGGGCCTTGCCCTGACGAAGCGGCTCGTCGAAATCATGAACGGCGCCATCGACGTAGAAAGCCGCAAAGGCGAGGGCAGCCGCTTTACCGTCACATTCCCTCTGGCCGTGAGCGAGGAAGGCGCTCATACCCTGGAAAACCCCTACACGCAGTCGGACCGCCCCGCCAGCGGCCGCGCCACGATTCTGCTGGTCGAGGACAACCCCGACACCCGCTTTCTGCTGGAGCACATCCTGGAGGAGTACTACGACGTGTCGGCCTCGGGGGCCCCCGAGGAGGCGCTTCAGGAAGCCGCCGCCCGCAGGATCGATCTGGTGCTCATGGACATCAACCTCAGCAGCGACCGCACCGGCCTGGACGTGATGCACGCCTTGCGGCAGATCCCCGGCCACGAGCACACCCCGGTCATCGCGCTGACGGCCTACGCCCTGCCCGGCGACCGCGAGCGCTTCATCCGCGACGGCTTCAACGACTACCTGCCCAAGCCCTTCGCCGTGGATGACTTGCTGGATCTGATCCGCCATTCGCTGCTCGGCGCGGCCGTCGAAAAGTAGCCCGCAGCCCGCCCGCGCCGGCCCGTAGCGGGCGCAAAATGTTGCGTAACAACTTCTTGCCGCCGACTCGTTGGAACGGAGTAACGTTCCGGCGCAGGGGGGAAACTGAGGGCCGCCGTCGCCGATTAACGTTCCAGGAACGCATACCTACCGGAACGCTGCGCCGTGAAAACCCCCAAGACCGTACTCGTGATCGAGGACCATCCGCTCGTGCTGGAGGCGATCAGCCTTCTGCTGGAGGCGGAGGACCTGCGCGTAGTCGGCGCTCCCAACGGCGCGGCGGGCAAACGCCTCATCCGCAAGGCGCCGCCCGATCTCATCGTCTGCGATTACCAGCTTCCGGGGATGAACGGTCTGGAACTGCTTTCCGATCTACGCCTCGACCAGCGCACTCGCCGGATCCCCTTCGTTCTGATCACGGCGCTCCAGGAGCCGGACCTTCGGGAGCGTTGCCTGCGCAAAGGCTGCCAGATGCTGCTGGACAAAAACAGCATCTACGCCGAGCTGCCCGCCGTCGTGCACGAGATGCTGAGCCCGGAGGCTGCTAATACCGACCCGGAAGCTGCGCCGTCTCGAACCAGAACGACTTGACGGCCCGGAGCACGTGCTGCAAATCCTCGAAGCGCGCGGGCTTGGCGACGTAGGCGTTCACGCCCTGCCCGTAGCAATAGGCGATGTCCTCGGGGGCCGTAGACGTGGTGAACACCACCACCGGAATGCCGCGCAGCACCGGATGCCGCTTGATCTCCTGAAGCGCCTCACGCCCGTCCATGAGCGGCATGTTCAGGTCGAGCAGGATGAGGTTGGGGAGTTCGTGCGCGCCGCCCGGGGCTTTGTCGAGGCAGGCGTGCAAGTGCGCAATCAGCTCCTCGCCGTTGCTCACCGCGCGTACGGCTCCGGGGAAGGCGTTGGCCTCGGCCGCCCGCAGAATGAGCATCTGATCGTCCGGATCGTCCTCCGCCAGGATGATAGTGATAGGGCCGAAGGAATGAGGACTCATAGGAGGCGGGGGCTTGAGGCGCAACAACAGAGCACAGGGGCTCTTGCACAGAACCTCCCGAGCCGGCATAGGGGAGGCCTACGTTGCAATATACTCGCTCCCCGGCTCCAAGCCCGCGCGGTGCGCTCTCGGGGGAATGCTGAAAAGCCCCTAGGGGATTGCCCGGTCGTCAGGGCGCTTATATTCCGATGCGGCGCCGCGCTGCCGGGTTGCTGCGTCGCGGATCAGAGGCTGCCGAAGCGGACGCGCGGGGATTCCAAGAAAAGAACAAGTTGCGCAGAGAGCTTGCGTTTTCAAGACGTTATACTGCTCTCCGCAAAACGTGCAATCGGGCTTTACACCCCGCTTCGATGCCTTCTGATGCAGAGTACTGTGATAAAATTCGGCGAAGGCATAAGTCGTAAACGGATTTGCCGCTCCTTGCGCGCTCGGCGCCCGTTCCCGGGCTTTGAGCCGCGTGTGAAGCTCCTCCAAAGAAATATAAACATCTTCTACAACTATAAGACCATTTAAGCATATGGAAGTTCAGGTACTGAACGAAGTCGAGCTGCTCGAAGGCAAGCCGTTCCCGCTCGGGGCCACGCTGACGCCCGACGGAGCCAACTTTGCCATCTTCAGCGAGCACGCCACAAAGGTCACACTCGTCTTTTTCGACAAGGCCGGCGACGAAAAGCCTGCCTCGACGCGGGTGCTCAAGGACCGCACCGGACCCATCTGGCACGGCTTCCTGAAGGGCGTCAAGGCGGGGCAGCTCTACGGCTACCGCATTGAAGGGCCGTACAATCCGGAGGAGGCGCACCGCTTCAACCCGCACAAGGTCCTCCTCGACCCCTACGCCAAGACCATCGGGCGCAGCCTCACCTGGGACGACAGCCTTTTCGGCTACCACGTCGGCAGCCCGCAGGAGGACCTGGACTTTTCGGACCGCGACAGCGCCCCGTATGCGCCCCTGGGCGAGGTGATCGACCCGCAGTTCGAGTGGACCGACGCGAACCGCCCCAACATCCACTGGCGCGATACGATCATCTACGAGGCGCACGTAAAGGGCATTACGCAGCGGCATCCGGACGTGCCGGAGGAGCTGCGCGGCCGCTACCTCGGCGTCGCCTCGGATCCCATCATCGACCACCTGCACCGCCTCGGCGTCACCTCGGTGCAGCTTTTGCCGGTGCATGCCTTCCTACAGGATCGCCACCTCGTGCAAAAGGGCCTCACGAACTACTGGGGCTACAACACGCTCAATTTCTTCTCGCCCGAGCCTACCTACGCCAGCGCTCCGGACCGCGCCGTCGAGGAGTTCAAGCAGATGGTGGACCGGCTGCACAACGCCGGATTCGAGGTGCTGCTGGACGTGGTGTACAACCACACCGCTGAGGGCAACCGCCTCGGCCCCACGCTCTCGTTCCGGGGTGTAGACAACCTTTCGTACTACAAGGAGTCGCCGCAGAGCAGCCGGTACTACATGGACTTTACCGGCACCGGCAACACCCTCGACATGGGCAACCCCCACGTGCTGCAAATGGTCATGGACAGCCTGCGCTACTGGGCCACCGAGATGCACGTGGACGGCTTCCGGTTCGACCTGGCGAGCGTGCTGGCGCGCAAGCTCTACGAAGTGGATATGCTGAGCCCCTTCTTCCAGGTGATCCAGCAGGACCCGGTGCTCAGCCAGGTCAAGCTCATCGCCGAGCCGTGGGATGTGGGCATGGGCGGTTACCAGGTGGGCGGCTTTCCTTGGCAGTGGGCGGAGTGGAACGGTCGCTACCGCGACTCGGTGCGCAGTTTCTGGACGAACATGAACGGTGCGACGCTCGGCGAGCTGGCGAAGCGCCTGGCCGGCTCAGCGGATATGTACAACCACTCGGGGCGGCGCCCGTTCGCGTCGGTGAACTTCCTGACGGCGCACGACGGCTTCACGCTCGAAGACCTGGTTTCCTACGAGCACAAGCACAACGACGCCAACGGCGAGGACAACCGCGACGGCCACGACGACAACCGCAGTTGCAACTGCGGCGTCGAGGGGCCGACCGACGACCCCGGCATCCTGGCGGCGCGCGAGCGCATGAAGCGCAGCCTGTTCGCGACGATGGTGCTTTCGCAGGGCATCCCGATGATCCTCGGCGGCGACGAGTTGTCGCGGACGCAGCAGGGCAACAACAACACCTACTGCCAGGATAACGAGCTGAACTGGTACGACTGGGACCTCGACGAGCGCAAGCAGTCCTTCCTGGACTTCGCCCGCCAGGTGGTCGCCTTCCGCAAAAGCAACGAGTCGTTCCACCGTCGCCACTTCCTGACCGGCGCCGCCGGCCCGAGCGGCCTGGAGGACGTTTCGTGGTGGCATCCGGAGGGGCGGCCCCTCAACGAGGACGACTGGGACCACAGTTACCAGCGGGCCATGGGGATGCTGCTCTCGGGCGAGTCGGTGGACGCGCGCGACGAGAAGGGCAACGCCGTGGACTATACCAGCTACCTCGTGCTGTTCAACGCCAACGGCGAGATGAACTTCCGCCTGCCCGATCTGCCGCAGATCGCGCGCTGGCGCGTGAACCTAGCGACGCAGCCGGAGGAGGTGCAGGGCGAGACGTTCGAGGGCGGGGCTGAGTTTCCGCTGCCGCCGGCGTGCGTGGTCGTGCTGGAGGCCGAGCCGGCCTGAACGCGCCGGAGCCGCCCCGCAGGGGGCGGCTCCGGCGCGCGGCGCCTACAGGGTGCGGAAGCCGACCGCGCGAATGGCGGCGCGGTCCGGCAGCCACGTTTTGCTGAAGTAGTAGCCGCTGCCGATGAAGCCGAAGCCGTTCTCGACGTTGGTCATTACGCCCGGCTCGACGAGCACGTTGGCGTCGAAAACGCCGTTCGGCGGGTTCCAGGCGGCGTCCACGACCATCGCGCGCAGCGTGATCGTGAGCAGCGCGATGCCGTAGCGCTGCCGGTAGAGGTTGCGCGCGCGCAGGTCGAGTTCGACGGCGCGGTAGTCGTCGTCCAGGTCGAGTTGGACGCGCCAGCCGCCGGCCGTCTTGACCATGCGCGAGGTGTAAGGGATTGAGATGGTGGTGACCGGGAAGCCGAGCGAGTCGTAGCGCACGTAGTAATCGGCGGTCACCTGGATCAGGCGCGGGGCCTCGCCGTTGATCTGCACCGGAATCGAGATTTGGGGGGCCAAGCCCGTGGCGGGCTCCACGACGGCCTCGATGCGCGGCGGCACGACGACGCCGGCGTAGCTGGAGGCCCCGCCGCCGTCGGTGGGCGCCACCTCGACGCGGTACGTGTGGCCGTAGGCGGCTCGGAAGGGCGCCCAGAACAGATGCCCCACGCTGCCGTCGGCGTAGCGCACGAGCGAGTCGCGCCAGGCCGTGCGCGCGCCGGTGGCCTGATCGACGGAGCTTACTACGGCGTCGATGCGCTCCGAGCGGTCTTTTTCGAGCAGCGTCGTGATCGGAAAGACGCGCACCTTCTGCGTGTCGGCCTCGGGGTTGAGCACGCCGTAGGCCGTAAACGGGCGGTCGATGCCCACTACGGCCGTCACGTCCTCCTCGCAGCCGGCCACGGCGAGGGCCAGGAACAGGCACGCCGGGAGCAGCAGGCCGCGGTTAAGGGAAAGCTTTGGCATTGCTACTCGAAGGCTACTTTGATGCCGAGGGAAGGAATGAGCGGCAATTGGTCTACCCGCTGGAGCGTGAAGATGTCCAGGTAGAACAAATTGCGCCGGTCGTACGAGTTGATGAGGCTGCCCTGAAGCGTCAGGTCGGCCGCGCCGATGCGGAACGAGCGCTCCGCCGAGAGATCGAGGCGGTGGTAGGTCGGCAGTACGGCGTTGAAGGGCGAGGCGTAGATGACGCGCTGCGAGCCTTGCTGCCCCACATCGACGAGGCCGTTCATGAGGATGAAGCCGTCGAAGCCGAGGGCCTGGCTGTAGGGCAGGCCGCTGCCGAACTCCCAGTGCGCGCTCCAGGTCGCCCCGAGGGCCTCCATCGAGACGAGGCCGTTGACCTGGTGGCGGCGGTCGTGCGGCGGGCGGAAGTCCAGCGACTCCCGGCCGTACCACAGCTCCAGCGTCTCTTGCTGCGCGTTATAGCGCGTGAACGAGAGGCCGTAGTTGACGTACGTGTAGAACGGTCCGCGCCGCACCTCGGCGCGCGCGTCGAAGCCGGAGGAGCGGCCGTCGGCGGGTTGCAGGCGCGTCGTGAACTGCGGGAACGCCGTCCACTCGGGCACGAACAGGTGCTTCAGGATTTTGTGGTAGCCCTCCAGCGAAAGCTCCAGCCACGGCGCCGGCTCGGCGCGGTAGCCCAGGATGAAGTGCCACGCCTCGGGGACGTTGCCTGCCAGCAGATCCTGCTGGTTCCGGGCGGTTTTCGAGGGCGTGAGCGCCCATGCCGTAAAGACGCTCGTGGCGTCGCGGCGGTCGTTGAGGCCGAGGATTTCCTGGCGGTACAGGCCCACGGCGGCGCTGAGCTGCTGGTCGCGCCCGGCCAGCACCATCCGCAGGCGCGGCTCGAAGGACGCCGGCAGCACCTCGGTATGCTGGAACGATATGCCGGGCCGCACCTTGAGCGCGCCGAACTGAAGCTCGGGCTCCAGGTAGGCCGACATGTGGATCGTTTTGCTGTTCCTCGTGAACGTGTTCTGGAACAGCCCGCCCAGCTCGCTGCCCAGGTTGATGACCTCGGCCTTCCAGCCCGCCTCGACCGTGCCGCGCTCGCGGAAGAACGTGGCGTCCAGCGAGACGCGCGTGTTGTTGATCTCGGAGGTGCGCACCGGGGCGGCCTCAGGGCCTTGCTCGGATCCGAGCTGCGAGTAGCTTACGTGGAGGTCGGCCACGACGGGCAGCAGCTTCGGCATGACGAGGTAGCGCACGCCGTAGGCGGTGTTCTGCCAGCGCAGCTCGTCGAGGGTGCGGCCGCTGGTTTCCTCGGCGAGCGCGCCCCGGTCGAAGGTGTGCAGGTAGGTGGCCGAAAGGCGGCTCGTGGCCGAGAGGTCGGCGTGCAGCTTGCCGAACATATCGCCGAAATGGAACGGCATCGGCTCGCCCAGCAGCGGCTCGATGCCTTGCTGGATCACCGACTGCCGCACCGAGCCGAGCAGCGAGACCTTGCCGGGGATGATCGGGCCTTCGATGTGCGCCGCCGAGACGAACGGCGAGAGGCTGGCCGTGCCGCCGAAGCGCCGGTTGTTGCCCGTACGCGTCGATACGTCGATCACCGACGAGATGCGCCCGGAGAAGCGGCTGCCGTAGCCGCCCGCGTAGATGTCGGTGCGGTTGATGATCTCGGCCGGGAACGCCGAATAGAAGCCGAGGATGTGGAACGGCTGGTAGAGCGTCATGCCGTCGATCTCGACGAGGTTCTGCCAGGGTTCGCCGCCGCGAATGAAAAGCTGCCCGCCGCGGTCGCCCGTCGAGACGATGCCGGGCATCGTCGTCAGATAACTGACGAGGTCGGCGCTCACGTCGGGGGCGGGCACGAGGGCAATGTCGGCCGGGCGGATGGTCTGCTGCCCCGCCGTGACACGCGCGGCGCCCGTGGTGCGCTCGGACTGCACCACCACCTCGTCGAGCGACTCGGCAAGCGGCGTGAGACGCACGCTGACCGTGGTGCGCTGCCCGGCGGCCAGTTGGAGCGTGTCGGTGTAGGTTTCGTAGCCGACGTACGTCACCTGGAAGACGTAGCGCCCGGCGTTCAGGCGGGGGATGAGGTAGCTGCCGTCCTTGTTGGTTATGGCTCCGCGCGCCTCGCCGCCGTCGGGGCGCAACGCCACGGTGGCCAGCTCAAGCGGCGCGCCGCTGGCGGCGTCCACGACGAAGCCGCTGACCGAGGACGACTGCGCCCCGGCCGCGCGCGGCCCGAGCAGAAGCAGAAGCGCCGCCGCAAGCCCGAGCGGGCGGCGCAGCAGCCTGGTTTTTGAGGAGCAATGCACGCGCAACGGGGTTCAAGACACGGCGAAAGGACAGGCCCGCCGCCGGGCGGCGGGCAAAGCAGCCTCATTCTACAGCGCGCCTACCCCGGACGCAAGGTGAATCGTGGGAGGGCGGCACGAAACGCGCCTTCGGCGGCACGAAATGCATCAAACAAAACCTGAACGGCAGGCGGCCCGCCGGGGCGGCGTTTTGCTATGGCTCCCGGCGGCGCTGGCGCTGCTCTCCGGCTGCACGGCCTCGGAGGGGCGACCGCCGGAGGGCCGCACGCCTCCGGCGCGCAATTACGCGGCCTCGGCCTACGACGCCCGGCGCAGCGCCTTCGTCGTTTTCGGCGGCGTCGGGGCGGCGCGCCTGGCCGACACGTGGGAGTGGCGCGCCGGGGCGTGGCGCCCGCACCCGGGGGCGGGGCCTTCGGCGCGCG
>CBDTTW010000051.1:0-17505 GCA_965363675.1 uncultured Rhodothermaceae bacterium | reverse complement strand
CGCCCGGCCGTAAAAAAACGAGCCTCCCGGCGGACTGCCGGGAGGCTCGCTGCGCTGCATGCGTGCAGGAAAAGCTTACGCCACCGTCACCTCGGGGTCGAGGTACACGTCCTGGATGGCGTTGAGGATGCCGATGCCCTCCTTCATGGGGCGCTGGAAGGCTTTGCGGCCGCTGATGAGGCCCATGCCGCCGGCGCGCTTGTTGATGACCGCCGTCGTGACGGCCTGCTGGAGGTCGTTCTCGCCGCTGCCGCCGCCCGAGTTGATCAGGCCGCACCGGCCCATGTAGCAGTTGGCGACCTGGTAGCGCGTCAGGTCGATCGGGTGATCCGACGTGAGTTCGGTGTAGATGCGCTTGTCGAGCTTGCCGTAGCTGGAGCCGCCCGTGTTGAGCGCCGTGAAGCCGCCGTTGTTCTCGGGCTGCTTCTGCTTGATGATGTCGGCCTCAATGGTGACGCCGAGGTGGTTGGCCTGGCCCGTCAGGTCGGCGGCCGTCTCGTAGGGGGTGCCGTTGACCTTGAAGCTGTTGTTGCGCAGGTAGCACCACAGGATGGTCGCCATGCCGAGTTCGTGCGCGCGCGAGAACGCCTCGCTGACCTCGACGAGCTGCCGCGTGGATTGGTCGCTGCCGAAGTACACGGTCGCGCCGACGGCCACGCAGCCCATGTTGTAGGCATCCTCGATCTGGGCAAACATCACCTGATCGAACTTGTTCGGGTAGGTGAGCAGCTCGTTATGGTTGATCTTGAGGATGAACGGGATGCGGTGGGCGTACTTGCGCGCCACGACGCCGAGCGCGCCGAAGGTCGAGGCGACGGCGTTGCAGCCGCCTTCGAGGGCGAGCTTGACGATGTTCTCGGGGTCGAAGTAGATCGGGGCCTTGGCGAAGCTGGCGCCGGCGGAGTGCTCGATGCCCTGATCCACCGGGAGGATCGAGACGAAGCCCGTGTTGGCAAGGCGGCCGTTATCGTACAGCGTTTGCAGCGACCGCACGACGCGCAGGTTGCGGTCGCTCTGCGCCCACACCCGGTCCACGAAGTCCGGCCCCGGCAGGTGCAGTTGCTCCTTCGGGATCGTCGTACAGGTATGGCCGAGCAGGTATTCTGCTTGGTCGCCAAGGATCTCGGCGGTTTTGGACGTAATTACCTCTGCCATGGTGTTGCCTGATTAATGATGAAGTCCAGACACGTTCTGCCAACAATGCCCCCAAAGTATAAAATCATTCTTTTGATCCGAAACGAATTTGGTGAAACTACCAAGAACCCCGGCGCGGCGGGGGCGGCTTCGGAAGCGGTTCGGGTAAAATTTGCCGTTTCAGCCACTAAAGGCCCTTAAGTCCGCGCCCCCGGTGGACGATTACTTCTCCGCCGTCGGCGCGCCCGAGCGCTCCGGCCGCAGTCACGAACGTCCTCCCGGCGTCCACGCTTTTGGCGGCCGATCTTCGGTCTCCGGCGCCGCATCTACCCTTTTACAGCCGCCCCGCGCGGCGATAACTCATGTTTAAAACCACTTCCTTTCGCCTGCTTCCCTTTTCTTTCGCCCCGCTGGCTTTCGCTTGCATGCTGCTGCTTTCCGGCGGCTTCCTGACGCACAGCGCCCATGCGCAAGACGGCGTCACGGCCAAGCAGCAGCTTTTCATGCTCAAGGAGCTGCGCCCGAGCGTCAAAAAGGTCGGCGTGCTGATGGCCCCCGGCTCGGCCATTGCGGCCGAGGTAGGCAAGGCCGGCGCGACCTACGGCGTGCAGATCGTGGCGCAGGGAGTGAAAGAGATGAGCGAAGTGGCTCCGGCGCTCCGCAAGCTCATGGCCGACGGCGTGGATGCCGTCTGGATTCCCGAAGCTTCGGCGGGGCTGAGCGACGCCACGTCGCGGATGTACATCATCAAGCAGGCCGTCGGCAGCAAGATCCCCGTCATCGCCCCCTCGGCCGAGTGGGTCAGCCAGGGCGCCCCGGTGTGCGTGCGCAAGAGCGGCGCCGGCATGGAAATCGTGCTCAACAAGGCGACGGCCGCCGCGACGGCCCTTGCCGTACCGGAGAAATACGCGGCCATTACGAAGCAGATGTAGGCTGCGCCCGAACGGCGGCAGTCGGCGTGCGCCGGTCACCGGAAGCTTTCCGGGGCCCGGCGCACGCGTATTTCCGGGGGGATGTGCTCCGGCGCGCGCAGCCACGCCGCCAGCCGCTCGGCGAGGAATGGGGCCAGGAGCAGCCCTTTGGCTCCGAGTCCGCAGAGCGCCCACACCCGCGCCGCGCCCGGCAGCGGCCCCACCATCGGCAGGCGCACCCCGGGCGCGGTGGCCCGGACGCCGGCGGCCGCCCCGAGCACTTCCGCTTCGCCGAGGGCAGGGGCCATGCAGGCGGCGCGGGCGCGGATGCTATGCGCGGCCTCGTGCGTAGGCCGCTCGTGCGCGAAGGCGTGCTCGAACGAGCTTCCGATGAAGTAGCCGCCCTGCCACGGCGCGACGTACCCTTGGCCGCCGAGCTGCGGCAACTCGCGTCCTTCGAGGGCTGCCGGGGCCTCCACAAAAATCGTCTGCCCCTTCACGGCGTGCAGGTGGAGCCGCGCCAGCGCCGCTACGTCGCGGAAGCCTGCGCCGACTGCAAAGAGCACCTGTTGCGCTTCGAAGCGCTCGTTCACGCCTGCTGCCGTGCGCACGTCCAGCCACGCCGCGCCGCCCGCCGCGTCGCCTGCCTCCAGCGCCAGGCCTTCCTGATAACCGGCCCCGCGCGTTCGGGCGGCCTGCACGAGCGCTTGCGTGAGCGTCTGCATGGGCAGCCGCCCCCCGCCGTGGATCAGCGCGGCCCCCCAAGGAGCGCGCACGTCCGGAAAGCGCGCGGCGGCTTCTTCCGGCGGCAGCCAGGCCGTCCGGGCTTCCGGCGCCGAGGCTTCGATGCGGGCGGCAAGCGCGGGCGTCTGCGCCGGATGCACGATGGGGCAGCGGTGAAAGAGCGCGGTTTGCCCGGCCTCATCCAGCAGCCGCTCCAGCGAGGCGAGGGCTGCGGCTCCCTGCCATGCGGGCCGCGCCCGGCGCCCGGAGACCGGGCTTACCGCCCCGACGGCCACCCCCGAAGCCCCGGCGCCGGGGGCCGCGCGCTCCACGAGCAGCACCCGCCCATGCTCGGCCAGCCGGAACGCCGCCGCCGCCCCGGCGATGCCGGCTCCTACGATGAGGTAATCCCAGCGCGTCGTCATGGAAAGGGCGGGGGAGAGGCGGACAAGAAAATGTCGTTCTTTTCGGCCCGGCAGGACCGGCGGCCGTGAGGCCGGGTCTAAATTAGCGCGCTTCGGCGCCGGCGGCTGCGCGGCGCCGGCCCGAATGAGAGATAAGCTACGCCAGAGGGCGCAGACGCATGAAAGTAGTGCTCACGATAGCGGGAAGCGATTCGAGCGGCGGCGCAGGCATCCAGGCCGATATCAAGGCCATCCAGGCCAACGGCGCCTACGCCGCTTCCGTGCTCACCGCCGTGACGGCGCAGAACACGGTGGCCGTCAACGCCGCCTACGATCTGCCCGTCGCGTGGATCGAAGCGCAGCTCGACGCCGTCTTCGACGATCTCACGGTCGAGGTCGTCAAGACGGGCATGCTCTCCAGCGCCGCCATCATCGAATGCGTCGCCGCAAAGCTCGCTGCGCGCGAGGTGAAGCGCCTCGTCGTGGACCCTGTGATGATCTCCAAGAGCGGCTATGCGCTGCTCAAGCCCGACGCCGTCGAAGTGCTCAAGGAGCGCCTGTTGCCCCTGGCGGCGCTCGTTACGCCCAACGCCCACGAGGCGGCCCATTTGACGGGTTTGCCCGTCCGGACGGCTGAGCAGGCCCGCGAGGCGGCGCGCGCCATCCGCGAAATGGGCGCGGCGGCCGTGCTGGTCAAGGGCGGCCACCTGGAAGGCGAAAGCGAGGCCGTGGACGTGCTGTTCGACGGCGCGCATTACTACACGTTCCACGCGCCGCTGCTCGAAACGATGCATACGCACGGCACCGGCTGCACCTACGCCTCCAGCATCGCCGCCAACCTGGCGCGAGGCGTGCCGCTGCGCGGGGCCATCGCCCGCAGCAAGCGCTACGTCACCGAAGCCATCCGGCACGGGCTGCCGCTCGGGGCCGGCCACGGCCCGACGCACCATTTTTACTTTCTCGACCGCGCCGGTCTGTTTCCCGCCTCCGACGAATAGGCCTGCGGCGTCAATTTACGCGGCCTTCACTTGCAACCCCGTCGGCGGGCCATTATCTTAGCAATCCTTGAAACGAAGCACGTGCCCGTAGCTCAGCTGGATAGAGCGTCTGACTACGGATCAGAAGGTCGGGGGTTCAAATCCTCCCGGGCATACTACCGAAACGCCCCGAAATCAGGCAGAAACGCCGATTTCGGGGCGTTTCTGCATTCCAGCCTCCTGCCGCCGCAAGCCGGAAAAGGCCCCTCAGCCCCCCGGTGGATGCCGTATTCAGGCCTGCACTCCACAAAAAGCACAACGCCCCGGCGGGCGGGGCGTTGTGCGGCAAGGCGACCGCGGGAGGCCCTGCCGGGGCTGGGCGGATTGCGGGAGAATTGGGCTAAAGAGGCAGAACAGGACGCTGCGGCGCGGGTTAAGTATCGGAGTACCCCACAGAGCAGTTCCTACCCATCCACACCAACGACTTGTGAGCGTACCCTATGTTTGGCAACCCCGAGCATGACCTGCTGCCCGAAATCCTGCGCCGCCTGCTGCAAACCATCGAGAACATCGAGCACCGCGTGGACCGCCTCGAACTCGCCACCAACACGAGCGAGGAGGTCGAGCCGCTCGACCGCGCGCAGGACATCAACCTGACGGAACTGCGCGCGGAGATCGACCGGTATCAGGAGTTCATGATGAAGCTTTCCGAGCGGCGCTTCTAGGCGGTTAGACCAGGAAGCTCCAGAGCACGCCGGCGGCAATCGCCGAACCAATGACGCCCGCGACGTTGGGAGCCATGGCGTGCATGAGCAGGAAGTTCTCCGGATCCTCATCGCGCCCGAGCGTGTGCGCCACGCGCGCCGAGTCCGGCACGGCCGAGACGCCGGCGGCCCCGATGAGCGGGTTGATCTTGTCCTTGACGAACAGGTTCATGAACTTGGCGAACAGCACGCCTCCGGCCGTGGCGAGGGCAAAGGAGGCGGCGCCAAGCGCAAACACCAGGATCGACTGCGACGTCAGGAACGTCTGCGCCTGCGTGCTCGTGCCGACGCTGAAGCCCAGCAGGATCGTCACGATGTCGATCATGGCGGTGCGGGCCGTGTTGGCCAGCCGCTCGGTGACGCCGCTTTCCTTGAGCAGGTTGCCGAAGCAGAGCATGCCCACCAGCACGAGCGAGCCCGGCGCGATAAGCGCGCAGATGAGCGTCGTCGCTACGGGGAACAGGATCTTCTCGCGGCGGCTGACCATGCGCGGCGGGGCCATGCGGATGAGGCGTTCCTGCTTGGTCGTCAGCAGCTTCATGATCGGCGGCTGAATCACCGGCACGAGCGCCATGTACGAGTACGCCGCAATGGCGATGGCGCCGAGCAGCTCGGGAGCCAGCTTTGCCGAGAGGTAGATGGCCGTCGGGCCGTCGGCGCCGCCGATGATGCCGATGGCGCCCGCCTGCGCCGGCGTGAAGCCGAGCGCAAGCGCCCCCAGGAGCGCCCCGAAGATGCCGATCTGCGCCGCCGCCCCCAGCAGCACCAGCTTAGGGTTGGAGAGCATCGTCGAGAAGTCCGTCATCGCGCCGATGCCCAGAAAGATCAGCGGCGGATAAATGCCCTTGACGACGCCGTAGTACAGGTAGTTGAGGACGCTGCCCTCGTCGTAGACGCCCATGTTCATGCCCGGCACGACGGCCAGGTTGCCGATGATGGCGCCGAAGCCGATAGGCAGCAGCAGCAGCGGTTCATAATCCTTGATGATCGCCAGCGCCACGAAGGAGCCGCCGATAAGGATCATGATGATGTTGCCCAGACTCAGGTTGTTGAAACCCGACTGGGTCAGAAATTGGAGCAGGGATTCCATAGCTCAATATTTGAAGGTGACCTAGCCGATAAGGACCAGCTCCTGCCCCTGATTCACGGTATCGCCATTGCGGACGAGCACTTTGCTGACCGTGCCGCCTACCGTAGCGTTGATGACGTTCTGCATTTTCATGGCTTCCATCTTCAGCACGGGCTGGCCCGGCTGAATGGCGTCGCCGACGTTGACCATGATCTCCAGGATAAGCCCGGGGATCGGCGCCGTCACGCTGCCGGCGGCGGCCGGGCCGGTGGGCGCAGCCGCCGGGGGCGCCGCCGCCGCCGTCCGCGCCGGGGCGGCGCTGCGCACGGGCGCCGCGACCGACGAGGCCCCGGCCACCTGCTCCACATCGACGGAGTACAGCTTGCCGTTGACTTCCAGTTGAGCGGCGCGGCTGGTGAAGCTCTTCACCGCGATCTCGAACGTCTGTCCGTTGACTTTGATGGTATAGTTTCGCATGGTAAGGGTCTATAGCCGGTTCGAAAGGCTGCGCATTCTGCCGACGGCGGACCACGTGCCGCGGCTTTCGTGATGGACGAGGCTCAGCGGGCGTTCCTGCAACGATTCTTCCCGCTCCTGTTCGCTGCGCACCACGTAGGCGATGGCGGCCATCAGCGAGGGGTTGAAGTCCGTTACGGGCGGGGCCGGCTTGGCGGCCGGAGCCGCCGGGGCCGCGCCGTGATGCCCCCCGCCGCCGTCGGGAATGTGCGAGAGCAGGCGAGGGATGATCGCGATGAAACCACTAATCAGAAGGAGGCCCACGTAAACGACGCCCATGCCGACCAGCATGATTTCGAATCCGTTGCCTTCAAGAATCTTTTCCATAGATGAGGCCCGTCCTTACAACGGTATGTTGCCGTGCTTCTTGAGCGGGTTTTTGTCCTGTTTGCCTTCGAGCATCATGAGCCCTTTGCAGATGCGGAAGCGCGTCCGGTCCGGGGTGATGATGTCGTCGATGTAGCCGCGCTTGGCTGCTTCGTAGGGGTTGGCGAAGCGCTCGGCGTACTCCTTTTCCTTTTCGGCCATGACGGCCGCCGGGTCCTTCGCTTCCTTGATGTCGCGGGCGTAAAGGATCTCGACGGCGCCCTTGGCGCCCATCACCGCGATCTCGGCCGTCGGCCAGGCGTAGTTGAGGTCGCCGCGCAGGTGCTTCGAGCTCATCACGCAGTAGGCGCCGCCGTAGGACTTGCGCGTCGTGACGGTGATCTTCGGGATGGTGGCTTCGGCGTAGGCGTAGAGCAGCTTGGCGCCGTTGCGGATGATGCCGCCGTACTCCTGGACGGTGCCGGGCAAAAAGCCGGGCACATCGACGAACGTCACGACGGGGATGTTGAAGCAGTCGCAGAAGCGCACGAAGCGGGCCGCCTTGATCGAGGCGTCGTTGTCGAGCACGCCGGCCAGGAACTTCGGCTGGTTCGCCACGATGCCGACGGCGTAGCCGCCGTAGCGCGCGAAGCCGATGACGATGTTCTTGGCGTACTCCGGCTGGATTTCGAGGAAGTCGCCGTTGTCTACGGTTTCGTAGATGACTTCCTTGATGTCGTACGCCTCGTTCGGGTTGTCCGGGATGATCTGCACGAGGCGGTCGGACGGGCGGTCCACCGGGTCGTCGGCGGGCAGGCGCGGCGGGGCTTCGAGGTTGTTCTGCGGCAGGAACGAGAGCAGCCGGCGAAGCTGTTCGATGGCGTCTTCTTCGCTCGGGGCGGAGAGGTGCGCTACGCCGCTGCGCGTCGTGTGCACGGAGGCGCCGCCGAGGCGCTCGGTATCCACATCCTCATGCGTGACGGCCTTGACGACCTTGGGGCCGGTGAGGAACATGTAGCTGTTCTCCTCGACCATCACCGTGAAGTCGGTCAGGGCGGGCGAGTACACCGCGCCGCCGGCGCAGGGGCCGAAGATGCCGGAAAGTTGCGGCACCACGCCCGAGGACATCACGTTGCGCAGGAAGATCTCGGTGTAGCCGGCCAGGCTCTCGATGCCCTCCTGGATGCGCGCGCCGCCCGAGTCGTTCAGGCCGATCACGGGGGCGCCGTTCTTGACGGCCATATCCATGATCTTGCAGATCTTCTCGGAGAACGTCTCCGAGAGCGAGCCGCCGAAGACCGTAAAATCCTGGCTGAAGACGTAGACGAGCCGTCCGTCTACGGTGCCGTAGCCCGTTACGACGCCGTCCCCGGGGAACTTCTTCTTCTCCATCCCGAAGTGCGTGCAGCGGTGCTCTTTGAAGGCGTCGAACTCCTCGAAGCTGCCTTCGTCGAGGAGCATCTGGATGCGCTCGCGGGCCGTTTTCCGGCCGCGCGCATGCTGCTTGTCGATGGCCTCCTGTCCGCCGCCGAGGTGCGCCTTGCGGCGGCGCTCCTGGAGGGCGTCAATCTGGTTCTGCATCTGGCTCATAGGGTATCGGGCGCCTAGGCGCTGTAATAGACCTGGTAATAAGTTTCCTGACCCAGGAGTTCGTCCACCTGGCTTTGAACCTGTCGGCGCTCCGTGTTGTGGAACCATGCGTTCCAGTCGTCGATGCTCTTCCAGGTGCTGATGACGAGGTATTCCTCGGGGTCGTCGCCGTTGATCAGCGTTTCGCCCGAGATGTAGCCCGGCTGATTGAGGGCCAGCGAACGCAACTGGAGCAGGAGCGGCTTCAGGGCGGCCGTCTTGTCCGGGGACACCCGGCGCAGAAGGATGACTTTAACAACCATGGGAACGCCTGCTAAGTCCAAAAGAGGATGGTTAAACTAAACGGGTGACGCGCCGCGAATCGCTCCGAGGCGCTGCGCACGAAATTGCTCGGGGCCTGCGGCCGTGCGCGCCGCAAACCGTGTGGCCGTACTCGATTGAAGACTGGCAAGGTTACGACATCTGTAGGCCATGCAAAACGCCCCGCGTCGTATTTCAACAATCTTGACACAAAAATTGTGCGGCATATACGCTTAATGCTTTGCTTAATAAGCGGATAGCATATTTGCGCTCCCGGCAGGGCGCCGGGCGACGGCTTGCGAAGGGCCCGCGTCCGGCGATTTTGGCAAGTCCGTTCCCGTGCCGTCCCTCAACGCCGCTCGACCGCCATGCCCCCCGACGCCCCCGAAAAGGAAGAAACCAAACGCGCGCTCGATGCCGAGCGGCGGGAACTGCTGGAGCGCATCGAGGACGCCCTGGAGACGCCGATGGTGCTCCTGGGGCTGGCGTGGCTGGCCCTGCTCGTCGTCGAGCTGATCTGGGGGCTGACGCCGCTCCTGGAGACCATCACGACCGTGATCTGGGGCATCTTCGTCCTGGATTTCCTGCTCAAGTTCGTCCTTGCGCCGCGCAAGGGGGTGTACCTGAAGCAAAACGTGGTGGCGGCCGTGAGCCTGCTGTTTCCGGCGCTGCGGCTGCTGCGGGCGGCGCGCCTGGCGCGGGTGCTTCAGGCGGCGCGGGCCGCGCGCGGACTGCGCCTCGTGCGGGTCGTCGCCTCGCTCAACCGGGGCATGCGCACGCTCGGCGCGACCATGGCGCGGCGCGGCTTCCGCTACGTCGTCCTGCTGACGCTGCTCATGGCCCTGGTGGGGGCCGCCGGCATGTATGCCTTCGAGAAGGGGACCGGCTCGGGTTTCGACGACTTCGGGTCGGCGCTCTGGTGGACGGCCATGCTCATGACGACCCTCGGCTCGGAGAACTGGCCGCGCACGCCGGAGGGGCGGGCGCTCTGCTTTTTGCTTTCGCTCTACGCCTTTGCCGTCTTCGGCTACGTGACGGCCGTTCTCGCCACCTACTTCATCGGGCGCGACGCCGAGGAAGGCGCCGCGCCGGCCGCCGATACGGAGGCGCTGCGCCGGGAGATCGCCGGCCTGCGCGACGAGGTGCGGCGCCTCGCGGAGCGGCCGGCGCCGTAGCACTCGGCTGTTGCGAAAACGTATCAGGCGGCCTGCCCGGGAACGACGTTATTAGAGTAGGCCATTTCCCCCCAACGCCGGCGCCATGACGTTCGACCTCTCCTTCGCCCTCGACACCATCGAGCAGATGATCCGGGGCTTCATCGCCGTGCTCCCGAAGCTGGCGCTCGGCGCGATCATCCTCATCGTTTTCGTGCTTCTGGCGCGCTTGGTGCGGGCCTTCGTGCGGCGGCTGACCGAGCGCAACCGTCGCCACCGCAACCTCGGCCTCGTGCTGGGGCGCCTCGCGCAGGCGGGCGTGACCTTTCTCGGGGTGCTCATCGCCGTCACGATCATCTTTCCTTCGTTCAAGCCCGGCGACCTGATCGCCCTCCTGGGCATCAGCGGCGTGGCGATAGGCTTTGCCTTCAAGGACATTTTCGAGAACTTCCTGGCCGGCATCCTCATCCTGCTCACCGAGCCGTTCCGCGTGGGCGACCAGATCATCGTCGGCGCCTTCGAGGGGACCGTCGAGGACATCCAAACGCGCGCGACCTACCTGAAGACCTACGACGGCCGCCGGGTGGTCATCCCGAACGCCGCTTTGTTTACGGACAAGGTGCTCGTCAACACGGCGTTCGAGGCGCGGCGCACCGAGGTGGACCTGGGCGTGGGCTACGGCGACGACCCTTCGGAGGCGCGGCGCCTCATGCTGGAGGCCATCCGCGAGGTCGAGGACGTGCTGGCCGACCCGGCGCCGGACGTGATCCTGGTGGCGCTCGCCGACTCGACGGTGAACCTGCGCGCCCGCTGGTGGACGCGCTCGCGCCGGGCCGACGTGCTGCTCGTGCAGGATCAGGTGCTCGAAAAAATCAAGCGCCGCCTGACCGAGCACGGCATCGACTTGCCGTTCCCGACGATGCAGGTGCTTTTCCACGACCAGACCGAGGAGACCGACGGCGACCGCCGCCGGCAGCGCGAGGGCTGGCCCGCCGGAGACGGCCCCGCGCCCGCACGGGGCGGCGTCGCGGCGGCGCTCGCCGCGCGCGGCGACGCAGACGGCGCGCCCGGCGGCAAGGGGGAGATGGCCGAGGCGGCGGCGCCCGAAGCCGAATAGACCGCTCAGGGCTCGGGGCGGCGGTCTTCGTAGCCGATGACGCCTTCGAGCGCGTCGGCGGCGGCGTCGCCCTCGGCCGTGACGATGCTGAACGAGCCGTCCGTCTCGATGACGACGGCGCGGAGGTCGGCGATGCGCGCCCCGCCGTGCGCCCGCACGGCCGCCTGAAGCTCGTCCGTCGTGACGCGCTCGCGGCGCATGGCGTCGTCCAGGATGCGCCCCCTGTAGACGAGCAGGGCCGGCTCGGACTTGACCAGGTTGCGCACGGTCTTGGACCGCACCGAGAGCCATGTAATCGCCAGTTGCAGGCAGATGAGCGTGGCGAAGGCGGCCAGCCCCTCGGCAAGCGCCACGTCCTTCGAGAGCAGCACCGCCGAGAGCGTCGAGCCGAGGGCGATGGTCACGATCATGTCGAAGGCGTTCATCTTGGAAAGCGTGCGCTTGCCCGAGACGCGCAGCATGAGCACCAGGGCCGCATAGGCCAGGCTGCCGACGGCGACGACGCGCCCCAGGTCTTCTATGCCGTCGTAGAACATATGGGTTGCCGGGCTGATGTGGGCGTTAGGGCGCCGGTTGGGCAGAAGCGGTCGGGCGCGGCTCTCCCGGGGCGACAGGCTTGGGATCGACGAGCGCCACGAGCGTATCGCCGGGGGCCAGGGTAGGGCGGGCCTCGTCCGTAAAAACGATGACCTGTCCCGAGCGCCGCACGAGCATGAGGGGCAAGGCGCGCTCGCCGTAGGCCAGCCGGAATCTATCCCAGTTCCAGCCCGCCTGGGCGCTGATGCTCTCGACGACGGCGCCGCGCGCCGTGCGCTTGTTGAGTTCCGAGAACGTGATGTCCTTCGAGAAAAGAGGCCTGCCGGAGAGGTGCGGCGGAATGGCCGTGCCGCCCACAGGGCCGGTGTGGCTGCGGCCGCGAAGCTGGTAGATTTCGCTGCTCTCGAAGGTTTCGGCGAAATGCAGCGCCGCCAGGGCGTTGACCTCGTCGTTGGGCGTCATGGCGACGAGCCGGCCGATGCCGCCGAGGTCGAGTTCCTCGGTGGCCCCTTCGGAGAGCACGTTTGCCTGCTGGGCGCGCATGCCGAGCGCGCGCGCCTCCAGCACATTGTGCTCGTTAGTGTCCACGAGCAGCACCGGCACGCCCTTATGATGCAAGGCGTGCGCCATGCGCCGCGCCCACGCGTGCGCCCCCACGAACAGCACCCCCTGGGGTTCCGGCTGGGCCAGCCCAAGCCGGCGCGAGAGCGGCGAAATCGTGAGCCCGTAGAGCGCCACCGTGCCGACGATGACGAGAAATACGATAGGCACGAGCATAGCCGCCTCGTTGGGGAAGATTTCCGCCAGCCGGAAGCCCGAGACCGAGGCCACCGCCGCCGCCACGATGCCGCGCGGGGCCATCCACGATAGGAAAATCTGCTCCCGGAAGCTCACCGGCGAGCCCACCGACGAGGCCCAGACGGCCAGGGGGCGTATGACGAGCACGAGCGCCCCCAGGAACAGCCACGCCCCCCCATCGATGTAGGAAAGGTCCGACAGGTCGAGGCGGGCCCCGAGCAGGATGAACAGCCCCGAGAGCAGCAGCACGCGTAAGTCTTCCTTGAACGAGACGATGCGCCGCACGCTCACCCATTTCTGGTTCGCCATCAGGATGCCCAGGAGCGTCGTCGAGACGAGACCGGCTTCCTCCTGAAGGCTGTTGGCGAGCGTGAGGGTGCCGGCCACCACCATGAGCGCGAACGGGTTTTGCAGGAAGTCGGGGACGAGGCGGCGGCGCATGACGAAAATGAGCACGGCCGCCCCAAGCACGCCCACGCCCACGCCGGCGCCGATCTCCAGCAGCAGCCCCTCGATGGCGTGAAGGGCAAGGTCGGTCGGGCCGAGGCCGCGCGCGCCTTCGGCCACCGGCTCATGGAACAGCACCACCGCCTCCAGGACGAGCACCGCCAGAATGGCCCCCACCGGGTCGATGGTGATGCCCTCCCACTTCGAGATGGCCCCCACGCGTCCGGAGGGCCGCACATGCCGCAGCAGCGGCAGCACGACCGTAGGGCCGGTCACGACGAGGATGGCGCCGATGACGAGGGCGATGCTGACGCTGATGTCCAGCAGGAAGTAGCCCGCTACGGCCGTAAGCGCCCACGTCACGAGCACGCCCACCGTGATGAGCTTCAGGACGATGCCCCCCACCTCGCGCAGCTCGGCCATGCGCAGGTTCAGGCCCCCTTCGAACAGGATGATGCCTACCGCGAGCGAGACGAACGGAAACAGCAGCTCGCCCAGCAGCGCGTCCGGGTCGAGCAGGCCCGTCAGCGGCCCCGCCACGAAGCCGCCGATGAGCAGCAGCAGGATGGACGGGATGCGGAAGCGCCAGGCGACGAGTTGCGCCATGACGCCCAGCACGATCAGGCTGGTGATGCCTACCAGCGGTTCAGTCATCGTGTCGTCTCCGGCGGCAGGCAGCGCCCGCCGCAAAACGTGGTTGCGCAGCAGCCGGGGTCGCGCCTGCCGCTCATGCGTATTGGCTCCGGGAAAGGGCCGCGCGCGGCGTGAGCAGGGCCGGCTCCGGTAAACTAAGCATTCCAGGGCGTATCTAAACCGTTCTGGCGCCGCCGGGATCCATGCCGCGCGGCGGGGCGGGCGCAACCCACCCCGCCGCGCCCTATTTTACGCAGGTTCCCCGGAGCATTGCTCCGCCGTTTCACCTTTATCCATACGATTATGCTTTCCCGGTTTGCCTACCCGACAAAAGCGCTTTTCCGCTTGTTCGTCGTCGCCTGCCTCGGAGCGGCGCTTCCGGCGCGGGCGCAGGAGTGGCACCGCATGCAGGACAGCGTGCAGACCCGGTGGGTCAGCTTCGAGAATCCCACCGGCGCTCCCGGACGCGGCGGCATGGAAAACAAGGGAGCCAAGGGGCACGCCTTCGAGACGGTGCGCCCCGGCGCCTCCGTGACCCTGGCCGACATTCGCGGCAGCGGCATCGTGCGGCGCCTATGGATGACCGTCAACCGCCGCGCCCCGCACGAGCTGCGCGCGCTCCGGCTGCAAATGTACTGGGACGGCGAACCCAAACCTGCCGTCGATGCGCCGCTCGCCGACTTCTTCGGCGCGGGCCTGGGGCGCCTCGTACCCTTCGAGAACGCGCTGTTTGCCAGCCCCGAAGGGCGCTCGTTCAACAGCTACATCCCCATGCCTTTCCGCACGGCCGCGCGCGTCGTCTTTACGAACGAGGGCGCCGAAAACGTGGACGTCTTCTACGACCTCAACTACGAACTGTCGGCGCAGCCCGCCGACATGCTGTACTTCCACGCCTACTGGAGCCGCGAGCAGGCGTCGGTGCTCGGGCGCGACTTCGAGATGCTGCCGCGCGTCGAAGGGCGGGGGCGCTACCTCGGCGTCAACATCGGCGTCATCACCGACCCGCAGTACGAAAACACCTGGTGGGGCGAGGGCGAGGTGAAGGTCTACCTCGACGCCGACGCCGACCTGCCGACGCTCGTCGGCTCGGGGACGGAGGACTACGTCGGCACGGGGTGGGGGCAGGGGGCCTACGTCGGGCGGTTCCAGGGCAGCCTCGTGGCCGCCGAGCAGGAGCGCCAGTGGACGTTCTACCGGTACCATATCCCCGACCCGGTGTTCTTCCATGCCGGCTGCCGCGTCACGCTTCAGCAGATCGGCGGCGGCCCCACCGACCATGTGGCGGCGCTCCTCAAGCGGGGCGTCCGGCTTACGCCCGTCACCATCGACCCGGGCGGTCGCCACATCTTCCAGAAGTTTCTGGAGATAACCCCGCCCCCGGACGTGACGGCGCCGGACTTCCCGAAGGGGTGGGTCAACTTCTACCGCTCGGACGACGTGTCCGCAACGGCCTACTTCTACCTCGACCGCCCGTCGAGCGGGCTGCCGGAGCTGCCGCCCGCAGCGGCGCGCACGGCGGCGCTGACCCCGCCGCCGCAGCCGTAACGCTCAGGCAAGCCCGGCGGCTCCGAGCAGCGCCAGCAGGCGCTCGCGGTCGGTCCGCATGAGGCGCGCCGCCTCGCGGGCGCGGGCCGGCGCGGGCAGGTCCTCGCCGGGGAAGGGGTACTCGAAGTGCATGGTGATCGGCCCCCGGATGTCCAGGGACTTGACTATGCCCAGGTAGGCCGGGTAATCGACCATGCCCTCGCCGAGCGGGACGGTGGCCGGCTGCCACTTGCCGCCGCGCTGCTCCCACCGGAAATCTTTGACGGCCAGCATGTTGATACGCGGCGCGATGAGCCGCAAGTCCACCGGCCACGACGTGCCGCCCTCCACGACGTTGTGGCGCACGTCATACTGCACGCCGATGTGGGCCGGGTCGATGCCGCGCAGGAGGCGGTCGATGTCCCAGATGGGGCCGCCGACGAGCGTGCCGGCGTGGTTCTGGTAGGCGCCGTGCAGGCCGAGCCGCCGGTTGAGGTCGGCGAGCCTTTGAAGCTGCGCGTTGTACCGGTCCAGGGCCGCCTCCGGGCGAAGGTCCGGGGGGTAGGGGAGCCAGGCGAGGCGGTAGTGCGTCACGCCCACGTCGGCGGCGGCGCGCAGCAGCGGCTCGGCAAACGGCGCGTCGAGGCCGTCGATGCCGGTCGCCATCATGCGCAGGCGGACGCCCGCATGTTCGGCGGCGCGCGCGGCTTGAGGCAGCTTCCGGGCGGCATCGGCAGGCTCGATATGGCCGCCCGGCCGCACCGCCATGTCGATGCCGTCGAAGCCCGCCTCTGCTACGACGGCGGCCAGCTCCTCGAAGCTCAGGTATTGCAGGTGCTTGGTGAATACGGCGATCTGCGGCGGCGCGAGCGGGCGCGCGAGCAGGCCGGACGGCGCGGCGGCCCCGAGGGCGGCCAGGGCGGCGACGCGGAGAAACCGGCGGCGGGTGTGCGGCATGGGCGGCGGGGGGTTAAACGAAGTCTTCGCGGGAGGGGGGGAAGCAGTCCAGCAGGACGCCCGCCTCCCGGCACTCGGCGGAATGCCCCACGTCGGCGGGGACCTGGAAGCTTTCGCCGGGGCCGAGCACGCGCTCGTGCCCGCCGAGCAGCACCTTGAAGCGGCCCTCTGCGACGTGCGTAAGCTGGCGGTGCGGGTGGCGGTGAGGCGGCGCGGCGGCGCCGGCGGCCATCTCGACGCGCACCAGCATCAGCTCGCGCGTGTGGCCGAGCACCTGCCGCGTCACGCCGGGGGCGACTTCGGTTTTCGGGTAGAGGTCCGCCGGTAAAAACAGCGCCTCGGGGGTGAGCGTCGGTTCGTCCATGGGGCATTCGGGGCGAGGGTGGAAGGGCTTACCTGCAACCTACTGCGCTTCCGGCAAATGTACAAGCCGGGCGGGGCTGCCCCATCCGGCCCCCGGACAAAACCGACTTTGGGCGTCGCAGTTGAAGCAAACGGGACGCGCGCTGCGGCCTGACGACGTGGGATGCCCTTTTCGGGCGTCGTTGGGCGCCGCGCGTGCGGACTCCCTACGCCCGTGCGGCTGCTCCCGGCGGCCCCGGAGGTCTGCGGCGCGGCGCCGGCATGGAATCGGCGGCGCGGCGGCAGGGTCTTTCGTGCAGAGGCCGGAGGCGCCGGGCTTTCGCCGGAACAGGTTGAACGATGAGCATGCAGGATGCGGTATGACGGCTGAGCCTACCCTCGGACGCGCTCCGACGGCGGCGATGAAGGCGGAGCAGGCCCTGGTGGCGCAGGCGCGCGCCGGCGACGCCGGGGCGTTCCGCGAACTCGTGGAGCGCTACGAGGGGCTGGTGGCGGCCACCGTAATCGGGATGCTGGGGCGCGGGCCGGAGGCGGAAGACGTGGGGCAAGAAGTGTTCGTGCGGTTCTACCGCGCGCTCGGGCAGTACCGGGGCGAGGGCGGGGTGGCGGCCTACCTGACGCGCATCGCCACGAACCTGTCGCTGAGCGCGCTGGAGCGCCGCCGCCGGGCGCGCCCGCACGAGCCGCCGCCCGAGGCCCTGCCTGACCCCGCCGCCGCCGCCGGCATAGACGCCCGCGAGGCGCACGAGGTGGTGCACGCCGCCCTGGCGCGCCTCGACGACGCGCACCGCGCCGTAGTTGTGCTGCGGCTGATCGACGGGCGCTCGACGCGCGAAACGGCCGAACTTCTCGGCATTCCGGTGGGCACGGTGCTCTCGCGGCTTTCCCGGGCGCAGGCGCGCCTGCGCAACATCCTGGCGCACTACCTATGAGCATGACTCCGCACGAACAATGGTTGCTTCAGCACGCCCTCGGCGACCCGCTGGAGCCGGAGGCCGAGGCCGCCGTCGGCCGCTTGCTGGAGCAGTCGGCGGCGGCGCGGCAGACCCACGCCGAAGCGCGCCGCTTGCGCGGCCTGCTCGAAGCCGGGGCCGCGCCCTCGTTCGGCCCGTACTTCGCGGAGCGCGTAATGGCGCGCGTGCAGGCGACGCCCCGCCCCGCCGAGGGCTTCCGGCGGCGCCTCGCGGAGACCCTCGGGGCCTGGGGCGGCGCGCGGCGGCTTGCGGCGGCGTGTGCGGCGCTGGTGGTCGTCGCAGCGGGGCTATGGGCGGCGCGGCAGGG
>CBDTTW010000050.1:0-17633 GCA_965363675.1 uncultured Rhodothermaceae bacterium | reverse complement strand
GCGACGCTCCGGCCGGGCGCGCGCGTCGCCATCGAGCCCGCCGTGCCGTGCAACGCCTGCGAGCAGTGCCTGGCCGGGCGCGCCAACCTCTGCCTCCACGTGCGCTTCCTCGGCACGCCGCCCATCGACGGCATCTTCGAGCAGTATCACCTCATGCCCGAGCACGCCTGCATCCCCATCCCCGATGCGATGTCGCTCGCGGAGGCAGCCCTGCTCGAACCGCTCGGCGTAGCGCTGCACGCCGTCCGGCTGGCCCGCCTCGACGTAGGCGACACCGTGGCGATTCTCGGCGCCGGGCCTATCGGCATCGTGACCCTGCTGGCGGCGCGCGCCGCCGGGGCCGGGCGCGTCCTCATGACCGACCCCGTGCCCGAGCGCCTGGCCCTGGCCGAGCGCCTGGGCGCCCACGCCGTCCTGAGCCCCCGCGACGGCGACGCCGTGGAATGGATCCTGCGCCAAACCGGCGGGCGCGGCGTGGACGCTTCCTTCGAGGCCGCCGGCGACCAGGAAGCCATTACGCATGCCTGCCTCGCGCCCCGGCGCGGCGGGCGCGCGCTGTTCATCGGCATCCCTTCGACGGACGAGGTCGCCATCCCGATCCACCTCGTGCGCAACCGCGAGCTGTGCATGCAGCACGTGCGCCGCTCCAACCGCGAGGTGGACCGCTGCATCGGCATGATCGCCGAGGGCCGCATCGACGTGAAGCCGCTCGTCACGCATGTGCTGCCGCTCGGCGGCGTCGCGGAGGCGCTGCGCCTGGTGCATACGCGCGCCGAGGGCGTCATGAAGCCGATCATCCAGCCCAACCCTGACCTCGCCGTGGATTAGCGCCCCGGCCCCGGCGCGCCGTAGACGGCCGCGATGCCCCGGATGAGCGCCACCCCCGAGGCCAGGTTCTCCTCCTTCGTGTAGAGCGCCCCGCCGCCCTCGCATAGCACCGCCGTGATGCCGAACTGCCGGTGGGGGCCGCCCGACCAGGTGGTAGGGCCGTACTGCCCCTCCTCGCGCGAGAGCGCCAGGGGCTTGATGAGGTCCTGCGGGTCCGCCGCCTCGATGGCGTCGCGCAGGCGCATCCAGGCGTCGCCGGGCAGCTCCGGCCCCGGCAGGATCAGCGGCTCGACGAGGCCGCCCCACGTGTGGATGGCCCACACCGTCGTGACGGGGTGCGCCGAAGCCATGAGCGCTTCCAGATCCTTCTGCCACAGGTGGGCCTCGTGCGTCTGACCCGTCGCGTCGGCCCCGGCGGCGCGGTAGCTGCGGTTCATGTCCTCGCCCTCGGCGCCGACGCGGTACCAGCCGTTCGCGGGCGCATCCGGGCTCATCATCAGGATGACGTGGGTGGCGTTGCGGCGGCGGTAGGCCGCGCCGGCGTCGCTCAGCATCCAATCGACTATGCCGACGAGGCGCCACTGGCTGTTGTGTTCGCCGGGGTGCTGGTTGGCGAAGTAGTGCACCCACGGCCGGCCCGGCTCCGTCGCGGCGATCTCGACGCGCACGAGCGACCGCCCGCCGAGCGAGACGCCGATTTGCCGCAGCGTCACCCCCGGGCGCTCGGCCCAGCGCTTCATGAGGGCCGTCGCCTCCTCGTAGCTCATCGGGACCTGCGTCCCGATGTGCACGGCGTCCTCGGTAAACGGCGGGAACGTGAGCACGTCCGCATGCGGCGAGGCGTCGCGGCCGCGCTCCCAGAACACCGGCGTCCAGGTTTGGCGGTCGTAGGAGTACGACTGAAAGTACTCGTTGAAGGCGTACGCCTTGCTCCCGGCGTCAAAGACGACCTCCAGGCGGAGCGGATTGCCGCGCGCGTGCCGGAGGATGCGCAGGTTGAGCTTGTTCGGCCAGTCGGGATGGCCCGGCGCGTGCCCGAGCGTCACGCGGAAGGCGCCCGGGCCCGTCTGCTCGATGCGCGCGCCCGCCGAGCCGTTCTCCCCCTCGAACGTGAAGTCCTCTACGCCCAGCGCAGGGCGGGCGCCGGGAAGGTGGGCGCAGGAAAGCAGACCGAGGCACAGCAGCGCCGGCAGAAGCGTTCGGCGGAGGCGAGGCGCAGGCATGACGAGGACCGGGGTTAGGGAGCGGGGCCGACGAAACATACGATAGCGCTATGGGAGCCCGGTTTCAAGCCCGGGCGCGCACGCATCGCAGCGGCCGCAGGGGCCGTAGGCCGCCTCTCCGAAGTGCTCCAGCAGAAAGCGGCGGCGGCAGCCCGGCCCCGCCAGGTAGCGCTCCACGTGCTCGCGGCGGCGCTCGGCGCGGCGGCGCGCCTGCTGCATCGGGAGTGGGTCGATGGGCGGGCGCACCGAGCGCGGGGCGCGCAGAAGCAGCCGCGGCAAGGCGCTTGCCGGCTGCCAGGCCAGCAGCCCGCGATCCTGCAAGAACTGAAGTCCTCGGGTCAGCCGCGCCGCCTTCATGCCGAGACGCCGGGCCGTGCGGGGCAAATCCAGCTCGTACCACCCCTGGAAGGCATCGGCCGGCACGGCGCGCAGCAGCCCTTCGACAAACGCCCGGAGGCGCCCGTTCGGCTGGCCGTCGGCGTAGCGGCGCAGCGCCGCCGCCGAGGCGCTGAAGCGCAGCAGCGCCGCGCCCTCGCGGTAGGGCAGCGCCTGCCAGAAGCCCTGCTCCTCCAGAAGCGCCAGGGCGCGGTGCAGCACGCGCGCCGGCGCGCCCGTGTGCTGCTGCAAAAGCGCCGGCTGCACCACGAGGGGCTCTTCCGGCTGCGCGCCCCACGGCGTCTGCGCCAGGTTGCACACCCCCTCGTAGACGCGCCGGAGCATGGCCGCGTCCGGATAAGAGGTCTCGGCCAGACGCCTCAAGATGGCAGCATCGCCCGGCCCCGCCAGCAGCAACGCTTCGGCGGGCAGCCCGTCGCGCCCGGCGCGGCCGGCTTCCTGGTAGTAGGCTTCCAGCGAAGGCGGCAGGCCCGCATGGATCACGTAGCGCACGTCGGCCTTGTCGATGCCCATGCCGAAAGCGCACGTGGCCGCCATGACGGCCGCCTCGCCGCGCCGCCAGCGCCGGGCCGCCTCAGCGCGCTCGGCAGGCCCCATGCCGCCGTGGTACGCCGCCGCCGCGACCCCTCGCGCTTCGAGACGGCGGCGCACCGCCTCGGCGCGGGCCCGCGTCGGCGCGAACACGATGCCGCAGGCTCCCTTCCGCGTCGCCGCCGCCTCGACGGCGTCGCGCTCGGCGTCCGGGGTCGCGCGCGCCGCCCAGTAAAGGTTGGGGCGGTCGAAGCCGGTCACCCGCACGAACGGGTCGCGCAGGCCGAGGTGTTCGATCACGTCGCGGCGCACCTCGGGCGTAGCCGTGGCCGTCACGGCGAGCATGGGCGGGCCGCCCAGGGCGGCGCGCGCCTGCGCGATGCGCAGGTATGCCGGGCGGAAGTCGTGGCCCCACACGCTCACGCAGTGCGCCTCGTCCACGGCCAGCAGCCGCACGTTCAGGAACGGCGCCCGCGCCGCGAACATCTCCGACTCCAGCCGCTCGGGCGAGAGGTAGAGCAGGCGGTACATGCCGAACCGGGCGTTGTTGTAAATCTGGTCGGCCATGCGCAGGCTGTGCCCCGCCTCGATGTAGGCGGCCCGGATGCCGCGCGCGTTCAGGCGCGCCGCCTGCTCCTGCATGAGCGCCACGAGCGGCGTCACGACGAGCGTAAGCCCCGGCAAAAGCACCGCCGGGATTTGATAGCAAAGCGACTTGCCGCCGCCGGTGGGCAGCACCACAAAGCCGTCGCGGCCCGCCAGCGCCGCCTCGATGGCGGCCTGCTGCCCTTCGCGGAACGCCGCGTGCCCCCAGTAGCGCCGCAGCGCCTCCAGCGGCGTCCGCGCGTGCCTGCCTGCGTCAGAGGGTTCGCGCACGGCCGTCGCGCCTCAGTAGGGGTACGAGATGCGCGCGCCCAGCGTCTCGGCGTTGCCGCGCGTGACGGCCACGAAGATATCGTCGCGGTTGCGCCAGACGAGCACCTGCTCCGCGCCCGTATCGTGGAGGTCGAAATGCTGATCGTCGGCGATCTGGCTCAGCACGTCCTGCGTCAGGCGCAGCAAATTGCGGTGCTTGTCCAGGAAGGCGTAGTTCAGCGTATAGAGTGCAATCTGCCCCGACGAAAGCGAGTCCTCGAAGAGGAACGCCGGCGCCTCGATGCCTTTTTGCACCTCGGCCACCCCGACGCCCACCAGGGCCGCCTGTTCGATGGTCGGGACCGTCAGGCGCCAGCCGAACCGGTCGAACACGTAGAACTCGGCTTGCTCGGGGCTGGTCGTGCGCAGCACCGGCTCCAGGTCCTCGGCGTTCTGCGCCGCCAGAGCAATGAAATCCGTCTCGACGGGGCCGCGTGCAAGCAGATCCGAAAGGTACCAGGCGCCGGCCAGAAAGCCTGCGAGCAGCAGGGCCGCCCCGATCCACAGCGGGAGCGCCTGCCGCCCGAACAGGCGGGCGAGGGGGCCGGGCGGCGGCCCGGCCGGGGCGGGGCGCGCGGGCTCGGGCGCTTCGGCGGCGGCGCGCGCCGTCAGGCGAAGCGTCGGCGGAAGCGCGGCATACTCGGCTTCGGTCACGCGGCGCAAAGCCTGCATGAGCCAGTCCGAAGGCAAGCTGGTGCTGAGCAGGTAACGCTCCGCCGCTGAAGCCTCGCCGAGCAGGGCGGCTTCGATGGCGGCGCGGGCATCCTGCAAGCTGGCCGCCGCCGCCGCCTCGTCCTGCCCCACCACCCGCCCCGCCTCGGCCACGCCCAGCCCATCCACGAGGTGCAGCAGCAGCAGCACCCGCCCGGCGTCGCCGAGCGCGGCGAGCACCGTCGGCAGGGCATGCTCCACGTACTGCATCGCCAGGCGCGTGTTCAGGTCGCCGGGGGCGCCGCCCGCACGCTCGGGCAAGGCCCCCTCGGCCTCCGCGACGGCCTGCGCGTGCCGCTCGTGCACCTGCCGCATCACCCGGAAGAGCTGCGTCTTGTCTGCCATCGGCGCGCGCGCCTCGGGCGGCAGGGTCGCCAGGTAGCGGTACGTGGCCTCCACGAGCCGCGCCGCCCGCGCCGTGTCCTGCGTGAGCATCTGCGCAAACCGGTACAGCGCGTCCAGGTGCCGGTCCAGCGGGTCGGCAGGGTCGTTTGCGTCCATATGCGTCTCCGAGGCCGTCATGGCGCGCTCAATCCTCCGTCCATGCGCTCACGCGCGCCTCGGGGTGGGGGCGTTCGGCGTAGACGATGCTCACGCTCGCCCCGCGCCGTATGCCCAGCAGCTCGGCGGCGTTGCCCGCGTTGACGGCGATCTCGACGTAGCCCGAGCTGCCCACCAGCACGAGCGGGTCGCCCGCAGCGGCCTCGGCGTAGGCGCGCTCGAACCGGTTGATGATGCACGCGCCGACATACGTCTTGACGTAGCGCCCCGGCGGCGGCGACTCGGCATAGGCGCCCGGAATATTCGTGATGCAGTTGCCGTAGCGGTCGATGTGGACCACCCAGCCGGTCACGCCGTCGTCGTCGGCGACGGGCAGCGCCCAGTGCAGCGGCGTCAGCTCGGCCAGCGGACTGCCGAGCTGCGCCGGCAGCGCCCCCCGGCTCAGGTGCGCCGCCGCCGGCGCGAACACGTCGCGGCCGTGGAACGTCGCCGCCGGCTGCGCGGTGCGCCAGAAGGCCGGCTGGTCGAGGTGGAACACCGCGTCGATGGCCTCGGCGCCCAGCACGAGCTTGAGCAGCCCGTTGTCCGGCCCGACGAAGTAGCGCCCGCCCGCCTGCACCACGATGGGCTTGCGCGCCGTGCCTACGCCCGGATCGACGACGGCCAGATGCACGCCTCCGGGGGGGAAATACGGCAGGGCATGCCTGAGTACGAAGGCCGCCTCCATTACGTCGTACGGCGCCACCTCGTGCGAGATGTCGATGAGCTGCACGTCCGGGTTGATGCCGAGCATGACGCCCTTCATCGCAGCCACGTACGGGTCGCGCAAACCGAAGTCGGTGGTTATGGTGATGAAGGATGCCACAGGCCCCTGAAAACCCGATGCGCAGACGCGCGTTCCAGTAAACCAATCAGTATACGACGCCGGGCGCGCCCTTTGCAGCCCCGGGTGGGCGCGCATGGAGATCCGAACAATTCTTCGGCCCGCGCCCGGGCGCGGCGGCGGGCGCTTAACTTGAACCCGGCGCAGCCCTGCTGCGCTCCTCACGCTCTCGCACCCAAACGACCATGTCAGGCGACGCGCCCCCCTCCCCTGCCGCACCCGACGCCCGGTTTGCCGAGGCGCTCGACCGGTTCGTGCTGTTCTGGGGCGAGATGGCCTCGCGGTGGGGCATCAACCGCACGATGGCGCAGATCCACGCCCTGCTCTACGCCTGCGAAGACCCCCTCGACACGGACGCCATCATGTCGCGGCTCAACATCAGCCGGGGCAACGCCAACATGAACCTGCGCTCGCTGCTGGACTGGGGCCTCGTCAAGAAGATCCACGTCACCGGCTCGCGCAAGGATTACTTCCGCGCCGAGAAGGACGTGTGGGAGCTGACGGCGCAGATCGTGCAGCACCGCGAGCAGTTGGAGATCAAGCCGGTCAAGCAGCAGCTCGAAGACTTGCGCGCGCACCTCACCGAGGGCCGCGCCCCGGAAAGCCTGCCCGAGCCGGAGCGCCGGTTCTGCGGCCGCATGGATAGCCTGATCGGGCTGATGGAGGTCTTCGAGGGCTTCTCCGAAGTCATCCTGCCGCTGCTGCGCCAGCAGAACGCGCCCATGATCAAGCAGCTCATCGGGCTGGCCGCCATGCTCCGCCACGGCGCCGAGCCCGCCGCCCCGCCGCCGCATGAGCACTAAAGCCCTCGGGGATGCCGGCGAGCAGCTTGCCGCCGACCACCTCACCGCCGCCGGCTGGACCGTCCTGGACCGCAACTACCGCTTCGAGCGCTGCGAGATCGATCTGGTCTGCTTCGAGCCGTTCCCCGACTTCGACGAGGGCGGCGAGATCGTCTTCGTCGAGGTCAAGGCGCGGCGCAGCTTGCGCTTCGGCGCGCCTGAAGAAGCCGTGACGCCCGCCAAGCAGCGCTTGCTGGTGCGCGCCGCCGAAGCCTACCTCTACGAACGCCGCCTGACGAATGCGCGTTGCCGCTTCGACGTGGTGAGCATCCACTACGCCGGCGCGCGCCCTACCCTGCGGCACTTCCGCCACGCCTTCCTCGCCGAGTAGTCAGCCGAGAGGCCGGTACTCCTTCGGAAGCTGGTCCGCCACGCGTTCATACGCGAAGTACCCCATCATGAGCACCCCGAACGGATCGAGCACGTCGCCCTTGTAATCCAGCAGCGTCGGCCCTTTCTCCAGGTGGATCCACGAGGTCTGGTAGCGCTGCTTCTTCATGTCGATGCCCATGCCCGAGCCGTACTTGCGCATCCAGCCTGCAAAGGCCGGGTCTTCATACTCGCCGGTATAGATGATCTCGACGGCGCCCTTGAAGTCGAGCATCTTGCGGTCCGGCGAGGCGCCGTCCGAGAACACGTCCTCCGGCTTCATGGGGAAGCGATGGTCCTTGCCGGAGAAACCGCCCCCGCCGGCGCCTTCCGGCCCCGAGGTGTAGCCCGGACGGCTGAAGATCATAAAGCCCTGCTCCTCCAGGCGGCCCGCCAAAAGCGCAAGCGTGAAGTGCCGGAACGAGCCCATGAACGCCGCCATGCGCGCCTGCTTCCAGGCGGCGGCCTGCTCCTCGGACTCGGGGCTCAGCTCCTCGAAGAGCGGCTCGCCGTCGTACCAGGTGCGCGTGTTGCTGGCCCCGAACTCCTTCAGGAAGTAGTGCACCCGGTAGCCGAGCGCCTTGTTCTCGATGACGAGCGTGTTGCCCGCCCGCGCCACGAACTGCCCGAGCGTCTCGTCGAAGTCCAGCACTTCGGGGTTCGTGATGCGCACCTGCTCGGCGTTGGGCGTCTCGCCGATGAACAGCCGCGTGAATTTCTCCAGCCGCGACTTCCACTTCTTGTCCTCCTTGCCCTCGATCGTCACTTCCTGGTACGCGATCACGTCGGGGCGCAGCCGAAACGCAAAGGGCTCCTGCGCGCCCGGCTCGATCAAGAGGTCGCGCGACTCGGGCTTGTAGCCGAGCGTCGTCACGTGCAGGCGCTGCGCGCCGACCGGCACGCCTTCGAGCCGGAACTGCCCCGCCTTGTCGGTCACCGTGCCAAGCATCGACGCGGCGATGAAGACGTGCGCGCCTTCCAGCGCCGCGCCCGTGCTGTCGCTGACGACCGTGCCGCGCAGCGTGACGGTGCGGCTTTGCGCCGCCGCCGGAGCAACCGCCGCAAGGCCGATGCACACGAAAACCCACCACCGAAGCTGCCGAAGCATATACATACCGGATTGAAAAACGAAAGGTTAGGCCGCCGGGTTCGGGGCCGTTATCTCAGAACGCGGCGGCGCCCGGTTTTCGCATGCGCCCGCCTCAGCCGGGCGGCGCCAGCTTATAGGCGCGGCGCACGGCCTCCAGCGCCTCGGGGTCTTCGAGCGCCGACACGTCGCCCGGGTCGAGCCCAAGGTAGGCCGCCCGGATCACCCGGCGCATCACCTTGGCGTTGCGGGTGTGCGGCAGCGCCTCGGCGTAGCGGATCTCGGTCGGCGCCAGGGCCTTGCCCAGGGCCCGGCGCAGGCGCGCGCGCAAATCCGCCTCCAACGCTTCGTCGGGCACGACGCCGGGGGCGGGCGTCACAAACACGACGATCTCCTCGCCCTTGACCGGGTGGGGCGCGCCGATGGCGGCGCACTCGCCCACCTGCGCCGAGGCCGCGACGACGGCCTCCACCTCGGACGGCCCGATGCGCTTGCCCGCCACGTTGATCGTGTCGTCGCTGCGACCGAGGAGGTACCAGAAGCCGTCGGCGTCCACGGCCGCAAAGTCGCCGTGCACCCACAGGCCCGGCAGGCGGCTCCAGTAGGTTTGCAGGTAGCGGTCGGGGTCGCGCCAGAAGCCACGCGCCATGCCGATCCACGGGCGGCGCAGCGCCAGCTCGCCCACGGCGCCGCGCACCGGGCGGCCCTCTCCGTCCACCACGTCGGCGGCCATGCCGGGCGCAGGCCCCGAGAAGGCGCACGGCTTCATGGGGGTCAGGTAGTCGCCGCAGAGGATGCCGCCGCTGATTTCGGCGCCGCCCGAGTAGTTCAGGATCGGCTTGCGCCCTTCCAGGACGTGCCGGAACAGCCAGCGCCAGCTTTCGGGGTCCCACGGGCTGCCGGTCGATCCGACGGCGCGCAGGCGGCTCAGGTCGTGGCGCGCCGGCAGCTCGGGGCCGTAGGGAGCCACCGCCCGCACGAACGTCGGCGAGAGGCCGAGCAGGCGCACGTCGTGGCGATCCACGAGCGCCCACACGCGGTCCGGCTCCGGAGCGTCGGGGGCGCCGTCGTAGAGCATCATCGTCGCCCCGAGGAGCAGCGTCCCCAGCACGAGCCACGGCCCCATCATCCAGCCCATATCGGTCATCCAGAACACGGTTTCGCCGGGGCGCACGTCCATGCACTGCTGCAAATCCTGCGCGGCCTTCACCGGGAAGCCGCAGTGCGTATGCACGGCCCCCTTGGGGCGGCCCGTCGTGCCGCTCGTGTAGATGATCATCATGGGGTCGTCGGCGCCGGTGCTGTGCGTCGGCTGCTCGGGGTCGCCGGCGGGCAGGTCTTCCCACCACCCGGCGCGCGGCGGCAGGCGCTGCCCCTCCGGCTCGTCCGGGCGGCGCGCCACGACGACTTGCCGCACCGAAGGGGCCTCCCGCAAAGCCTCCTCCACCACGCCGAGCAAGCCGACCCACCGGCCGCGCCGCCGGAAGCCCGTCGCCGTCAGCAGCATGGCCGCCTCGGCGCCGCGCAGGCGCTCGACGGCGGCGGCCGCCCCGAAGCCCGAAAACAGCGGCAAGGCAATCGCCCCGATCTTGAGAACCGCCAGAAACCCGACGACGAGTTCCGGGATCATCGGCATCATGAGCCCCACGCGCTCGCCCGGCCGCACCCCGAGCGCGCGCAGACTTCCCGCCATGCGGCATACCTCGGCGTGCAGTTCGGCGTACGTCAGCGTGCGCCGCGCGCCCTGCTCGTTCTCCCAGCGCAAAGCCGGCTGCCCCGCCTGCGGCGTGCCCTGCCGCTTGTCGAGCAGGTTGTGCACGATGTTCATACGCCCGCCGACGCACCAGCGCGGAAAGGCCATGCCCTCCGAGAGGTCTACGACGCGGGTGTACGGCTGCTCGAACCGGATGTCGAGGGCGTCGAGCACGGCCCCCCAGAACCACTCCGCATCCTCGGCCGCGCGCGCCTGCAACGCCTCGCGCGAGCCGAGATGGTGGCGCTGTATGAAGCGGGCCAGATTGGTCTCGGCCGCCTCGGCCGGGTCGGGCGCCCACACAACGGCCTGATTGAACGGAAAAGCGCTTTCTTCAGAAGGAGAGCCGCTCATGGCGTGTAGAGATTAAGAGGAAAGGATGGCGCCCGCCGCCTCAAAGCACCAGGTCCAGGGCGGCATGTAAAGTAGACACCGGCGTCACCTCCAGCCCGCGCGGCGCGTTGAGCCCCTTCATGTTGCCCGCCGGCGCGAGGGCGCGCGTAAAGCCCAGCTTGGCGGCTTCCTTGATCCGCGCCTCGACCTGGCTGACGGTGCGCACCTCGCCGCCCAACCCCACCTCGCCGATGAGCACGCTGCCCGTGTCGGAGGGCACATCCCGGAACGACGACGCCACCGCCACGACGATGCCCAGGTCTACGGCCGGCTCCTCCAGGCGTACGCCCCCGGCCACGTTCACGAACACGTCGTGCGCCGAGAGCCGCAGTCCTTCGCGCTTTTCCAGCACGGCCAGCAGCATCTGCAAGCGGCGGTAGTCGAAGCCGGTGGCCGTGCGTTGCGGCGTGCCGTAGGCCGTCGGCGTCACGAGCGCCTGGATCTCCACGAGCAGCGGCCGCGTGCCCTCCAGCGAGCACACCACCGTCGAGCCGCTGGCCCCGAAGCTGCGCTCCGAAAGGAAAATCTCGCTCGGGTTGGGCACCTCGCGCAGCCCGGCGTCGCTCATCTCGAACACGCCGATCTCGTTCGTCGAGCCGAACCGGTTCTTGACGGCGCGCAGAATGCGAAACGCATGGTGCCGCTCGCCCTCGAAGTACAGCACCGTATCGACCATATGCTCCAGCACGCGCGGCCCGGCAATCGAGCCTTCCTTGGTGACGTGGCCCACCAGGAACGTCGGGAAGCCCATGCCCTTGGTCAGGTGCAGCAGCGCCGCCGCGCTCTCGCGCACCTGGCTCACCGAGCCGGGAGCGCTCTGCACGTCCGCCCGGAACACCGTCTGGATCGAGTCCACGATCATCACGTCCGGCCCGACCTCCTGCGCCGCCGCGATGATCTCCTCGACGTTCGTCTCGGCCAGGAGGTAGAACGTGCGCGAGTCCACGCCCAGCCGGTCGGCGCGCACGCGCACCTGCCGCGCGGACTCCTCGCCGGTCACGTAGAGCAGCTTGCGGCCCGGCAGGTATTTGCCCAGCTCCGTCATGAGCGTGCTTTTGCCGATGCCGGGGTCCCCCGCGATTAGGTTCATCGAACCGTGCATGATGCCGCCGCCCATTACCCGGTCGAACTCCTCGACGCCCGTGCACAACCGCACGTCGGCCTCGATGCGCACCTCCGAGAGCGGCACCACGCCCGCCGGGGCGCGCACGCCGGCCAGCCGCGCCTCGTGCGCCGCCGACGCCGGGCGCGCCGCCGGCGCCTCCTCGATGAGCGTTCCCCAGGACTCGCACCCCGGGCACCGCCCCATCCACTGCGCCGACTCGTAGCCGCACGCCGTGCACGCATAACGCGTTCGTGATTTTGCCATACCCGCCCCACACCGTAAGTTTAAGCCGAAGCGCGCAAGTTCGGTTGCGCCTCTGACAGGCCCGTGTCACCCCGCCCGCTGCCTGCCCTGCAAGGTGCATTTTCGGTAACCCGGCATCAAAATCCGCGCGGCGGCGTTCATCAGACCGTTTTTCACCCCCTCCGGCATCTCTTTATGCCCCCACTCGGCAGACTGCTGCGACCCGTCGGCGCCCTGGGCAGCTATAGCTTGCTTCTGGCAAATGCGTTCCGGTCTCTCGGCGAATTCAAGACGTACCGCAACAACCTGCTCGACCAGATGATGCGTATCGGCGTGGATTCCATCCCGATCATCGCGCTCGCGGCGGCCTTCTCCGGGGCCGTCACGACGGTGCAGACGGCTTACCAGCTCGTCTCGCCGCTCATCCCCAAGTCGATCATCGGCTCCATCGTAGCCCCCTCGATGATCCTCGAACTGGGCGCCGTCGTATCGGGGTTCATCCTGGCCGGGCGCGTCGGCGCGCGCATCGCCGCCGAGCTGGGCACGATGCGCGTCTCCGAGCAGATCGACGCGCTCGAAGCGATGGGCCTCAACTCGGTCAGCTACCTCGTCGTGCCGCGCGTGCTGGCCGGCGTGTTCATGTTTCCCGTGCTCTACGTCATCGCCTGCTTCGTCGGCATCTCGGGCGGCGTCATCGTGGCGAACTATAGCGGCTACCTCTCCGCCGGCGAGTTCATCCAGGGCGCCCGCGAGTTCTTCCGCCCCTTCGACGCCGTATTCGGCCTCATCAAGTCGGTCGCCTTCGGCTTCATCATCACGTCGATCTCGGCCTACAAAGGCTACCACACCCGAGGCGGCGCCGAAGGCGTGGGCAAAAGCACCACCCAGGCCGCCGTCGCCAGTTGCGTCTTCATCCTGCTGGGCGACCTCGTGCTGGCCCTACTCCTGCTGTAGTATGATCCACATCGACCAAATTTCCAAGAGCTTCGACGGCAAGCAGGTGCTCCGCGACGTGAGCCTCACCATCGAGGAGGGCGAGACGCACGCCATCATCGGGCGCTCGGGCTCGGGCAAAAGCGTGCTCATGAAGCACATCATCGGCCTGCTCAAGCCCGACGCCGGCAAGGTGCTCATCGACGACGTGGACATCAACGCCATTCCCTACGCCCAGCTCCGGCGCGTGCGGCAGCAGTTCGGCGTGCTCTTCCAGGGCGGCGCCCTCTTCGACTCGATGACCGCCTTCGACAACGTCGCCTTTCCGCTGCGCACCTTCACCACCGAAAAGGAAAGCGAGATCCGCAAGCGCGCACAGGACTGCCTGAACATGGTCCAGCTTCAGGACATCGGCAAGAAGAAGCCCTCCGAGCTTTCCGGCGGCATGCAGAAGCGCGTCGCCCTGGCGCGGGCCATTGCGCTGCGCCCCCGCTACGTCATCTACGACGAGCCTACGAGCGGCCTCGACCCCGAGACCTCCAACCGCATCGACGAGCTGATCCGGGCGCTCGCCGACCAGCTCAACATCACCAGCATCGTCGTCACGCACGACATGCACTCGGTGCTCTCCATCGCCGACCGCGCCTCGTTCGTCCACGAAGGCAGCCTCCGCTGGATCGGCACCGTCGAGGAGCTGCACGCCAGCACCGACGACGTGCTGCTCGACTTCGTGAAGGCCAACGAGTACCAGATCGGCTCGCCCCGAGCCACCGCCTAGGCGCAGACCGCCGCTTCTTCCCTCTCCCTGACTCCCGCGAACCGCTTCACCTCATGAAATACAGTCGAGAAATCAAGGTCGGCGCCGCCATCATCTTCGCCGTGCTCGCCTTCGTGCTCGGGGTGCGCTTCTTCGAGGACATCCCCATCTTCCGGGGCACCTACGAGCTGAACACCACCTTCAACGCCGCCGAAGGGCTGCTCAACGGCAACGCCGTGCGCATCAACGGCGTGGACATCGGCGCCGTCGAGAGCGTCAAGCTCGACCCCGAGACGCACCAGGTCCAGGTCCGCTTCCACATCGACAGCAAGATCAAGGTGCCCCAGGGCTCGTTCGCCTCCGTGGACGGCATCGCGGCGCTCGGCAACGTCTACGTGCGCCTGGAGCTGGCGCAGGACATGGGCAACTACGTCGAGGAAGGCGGCTTCGTGCCGGGGCAGACCGAGGGCGGCCTGGCGGGCCTCCTCAGCCAGGCGCCGCAGTACGCCGCGCGCGCCGACAGCCTGCTCATCACGGCGCAGATCGCCATGGCCGAGGCCGCCGCGACGTTCCGCAGCGCCAACCAGCTCGTCAGCGCCTCCAGCAACGACCTCCGCCTGACCTTGGCGGGCGTCCGGGGCGCCGCCCACACCCTCGAAGCGCTCCTCGGAAGTCAGCAGGGCCGCCTGACCAACGTGATCGGCAACTTCGAGACGGCCTCCGGCGACCTGAGCGCCTTCACGACCGAGAACCGCGACTCGCTCGCGCTCGCCGTCCGCAACATGAATACCCTCCTGCGCCGCCTCGACGGCAACCTCGGCTCCTTCGAGTCGAGCGTGTCGCGCGTCGATACCCTCCTGGTCGGCGTCGAGCGCGGCGAGGGCAACCTCGGGCTGCTCCTGCGCGACACGACGCTCTACGGCCGGGTCGATTCGCTCACGATCAACCTCAACAAGATCATGGACGATTTCCGCAAGAACCCCGGCCGCTACCTGCGCCACGTGGACATCATCGACGTGTTCTGAGCGGCCATGCCTCCCACCTACGCCGACGCCCTGGCGACCCTGCACGCCTGGACGCTTACCGAGAGCCTGCGCCGCCACGCCTACGCCGTCGAGGCGGCCATGGCCTACTACGCCCGCCGCGCCGGCGAGGACGAAACGCTCTGGCGCATGACGGGCCTGCTGCACGACCTGGACTACGAGCGCTGCCCTACCCCCGACGCGCATCCCTACGTCGGCGTGGCGCACCTCCGGGAGGCCGGCTACCCCGAGCCGATGCTGGAGGCTATCCTGGGGCACGCCGATTATACCGGCGCGCCGCGCACGACCCGGCTGGCCCAAACGCTCTTCGCCGTGGACGAGCTTTCCGGCTTCGTCATGGCGGTGGCGCGCGTGCGGCCGGGGCGCCTCGAAGGGCTTGCGCCCGCCTCGGTCGTCAAAAAGCTGAAGGACCGCGCCTTCGCCGCCGCCGTCTCCTGCGACGACATCCGCGACGGCGCCGCCGCCCTCGGGCTCGACCTGCCCACCCACATCGGCGGCGTCATCGAAGCGCTGCGGCTCGAAGCCGACCGCCTCGGGCTTCAGCCGCAAACGCCCTCGTAGTCGGGCGCGTCGTCGGCCGGGGCCGCCCCCGCCGCGAGCGCTTCGGGCTCGTCCTCGCGGAAGTTCAGCAGCACCTCCAGCACGCCCGGCATCGTCGTCTGCTCGTGGATGAGCATGCGCAGGCGCCCGGCGTTGCGGAAGCCCTTGAAGTAGCCGCCGTACATGCGGCGCATCTCCAGCACGCCCTTCACCTCGCCCAGCCAAGCGCATTTCAGCCGCAGATGCTCCGCCACGACCGCGACCCGCTCCTCCCACGGCGGCGGATCGGGCATCTCGCCGGTCTCCAGGAAATGCCGGGCGTCGCGGAAGATCCACGGGTTGCCGATGGCCCCCCGCCCGATCATGACGGCATCGACGCCCGTCTCCTCGAACATGGCGCGCACGCGCGGGGGCGTCAGGGCGTCGCCGTTGCCGATAAGGGGGATGCGCAGCCACGGCTCCGCGCGCAGACGCCGCAGCCAGTCCCAGCGCGCCTCGCCCCGGTACATCTGGTTGCGCGTGCGCGCGTGCACCGCCAGGGCCGCGATGCCGCAGTCCTGAAGCATGGCCGCTACGTCCAGAATGCGGATGTCGTCGTCGCTCCAGCCCAGGCGCGTCTTGACGGTCACCGGGCGCGTGGCCGCCGAGACGACCGCTTCGGTGAGGGCCCGCATCTTCGGAAGGTCGCGCAGGATGCCCGCCCCGGCGTCCTTGCTCACGATTTTCTTGACGGGGCAGCCGAAGTTGATGTCGATGAAGTCGGGGGCGGCCCGGTCTACGATGGCCGCCGCCTGCCGCACCTGCTCGACCTCGCCGCCGAAGATCTGCACCCCGAGCGGGCGTTCCGACTCGGCGAAGTCCAGCTTCTGCGTCGCGTCGGCGGCCTCGTGCACCAGCCCGCCGGAGGAGATAAACTCCGTGACGAGCAGATCCGCCCCCAGCCGCTTGCAGATCTGACGGAACGGCGGGTCGCTTACGTCCTCCATCGGAGCCAGGACGAGCGGGCGGGGCGGCAGGGTGACGGCGCCGATTTGCACGGGCGTTGCGGGTCGGGGGGGTGTGGGCGAAGCGTTCCCTCGTACGGCCGCCTGCCGCGCGCGGTTCCGCCGGCGCGGCGTTACGGCATTTCAACCACCGCCGGCGTCACCTTTTGGCCCACGCCCACGTAACACTATCCACCGCCGCCCGCGCGGTGCTTCCCTCAACCCTCCGGAGTGCTCATGCAACGCTACGCCAACCCCCTCATGGCCGCCGCGGCTTCGTTCGCGCTGATGCTTACCGTCGCCGGGTGCGGCCCGAACCTGATCCAGCGCATCGGGCTGCGCAACGGCTCGCTGAGCTGCTGCGGCATCGTCGTCGTCATCCTGGACATCATCGCCCTGCTCGAAATCGCCGGCAGCAACCGCAGCGCCGGCGACAAGGTGCTCTGGGCCGCCATCATCATCTTTTTCCCCATCCTCGGCTGCATCGCCTACTACTTCTTCGGGCGCAAGTAGCCCTGCCGCTTCGAGGGCGGCTACTGGTTCAGCCGCCCCGCGATGAGCTGGTCCACGACGCCCTGATCCGCCAGGGTCGTCGTGTCGCCGAGCGAGTCCATCTCATTGGCGGCGATTTTGCGCAGGATGCGGCGCATGATCTTGCCCGAGCGCGTCTTGGGCAGCGCCGGCGTGAACTGGATGAAGTCCGGCCGCGCGATGCCTCCGATGAGCGCGCGCACGTGCTGCGCCAGGGCCTCCTGAAGCGCCGCCGTCGGCTCGACGCCCGAGAGCAGCGTGACGTAGCAGTAGATGCCCTGCCCCTTCAGGTCGTGCGGGCAGCCCACCACGGCCGCCTCGGCCACCTGCTCGTGGCTCACGAGCGCGCTCTCGATCTCGGCCGTCCCGATGCGGTGGCCGGAGATGTTGAGCACGTCGTCCACGCGGCCGGTGATCCAGTAGTAGCCGTCGGCGTCGCGGCGGCAGCCGTCGCCGGTGTAGTACTTGCCCTCGTACTGCGAGAAGTACGTCTGGATGAAGCGCGGATGGTCGTTGTAGACGGTGCGCGCCTGCCCCGGCCACGAGTCCGCGATGACGAGCAGCCCCTCGGCTTCGCCTTCGAGCACGTCGCCGGCGACGCTGAGCACCTCGGGGCGCACGCCGAAGAACGGCAGGGTCGCCGAGCCCGGCTTTTGCGGCGTCGCGGCCGGCAGCGGGGCGATCATGATGCCGCCCGTCTCGGTCTGCCACCACGTATCGACAATCGGGCAGCGGCCCTCGCCCACGACGCGGTGGTACCAGCGCCACGCCTCCGGGTTGATCGGCTCGCCGACGCTGCCGAGCAGCCGCAGCGATGCCCGGCTGCTCGGCGCCACGAAGCGCTCGCCCTCGCGCATCAGCGACCGGATGGCCGTCGGGGCGGTGTAAAAAATCGTGACGCCGTGCTTGTCCACCACCTGCCAGAACCGCGAGGCGTCCGGATAGGTAGGCGTGCCCTCGAAAATAACCTGGGTGGCGGCGTTCGCCGGCGGTCCGTACACGATGTAGCTGTGCCCCGTCACCCAGCCCACATCGGCGGTGCACCAGAACACATCGTCGGGGCGGT
>CBDTTW010000049.1:0-17845 GCA_965363675.1 uncultured Rhodothermaceae bacterium | reverse complement strand
AGTACGGCACCGGCTGCACCGGCAGCCGCTTCCTCAACGGCACGCTCGACATCCACATCGAGCTGGAGGAGCGCCTGGCCCGCTTCATGGGCAAGGAAAGCTGCGTGCTGTTCTCGACCGGCTACATGACCAACCAGGGCGTTATCCAGGGCCTTACGGGCCGCGACGACGTCATCTTCTCCGACAAGGACAACCACGCCTGCATCGTCGCCGGCACGAAGGTGAGCGTCAGCGAGACGCTGCGCTTCCGTCATAACGACGTAGACCACCTGCGCCGCCTGCTCGTGCGCGTCGCCGAGGAGCGCCCGGCGGCGGGCAAGCTCATCGTCACGGACGGCGTGTTCTCCATGAGCGGCGTCATCGCGCGCGTGCCCGAGCTGCTGGAGCTGGCCGAAACCTATGGCGCGGCCCTCATGCTCGACGACGCGCACGCCGTCGGCGTCATCGGGCCGGGCGGGCGCGGTTCGGCGGCCTACTTCGGCCTCGACGAGCGCGTGCACCTGACGACGGGCACCTTCAGCAAAAGCTTTGCCTCGCTCGGCGGCTTTTGCGTCGGCGACCACGACGTGATCGAGTACATCCGGCACTCCAGCTCGGCGCACATCTACGCCGCCTCGATGCCGCCGGCCAACGTCGCTACGGTGCTCAAGTGCCTCGACATCCTCGAAGCCGAACCCGAGCGCCTCGACCGCCTCTGGGAAATCTCGAACTACATGCGCGAGGGCTTCCGCGCGGCCGGCTTCAACGTCTGGAGCAGCCAGACGCCCGTCATCCCGGTCGTCATCGGGGACATGCGGACCTGTTTTCAGTTCTGGAAGGATCTGCTGGAGGAGGGCGTCTTCGTCAACGCCGTCGTGCCGCCGGCCGTGCCGCAGGGCCAGGCCATCATGCGCACCTCGTACATGGCGACCCACACCACCGAGGAACTGGATTTTATCCTCGACGCCTTCCGGCGCGTCGGCAAGCGCCACGGCGTCATCAAGACGAACGGCGCGGCCTGAAGCCGCCCAGCCATTGCCTGAACAGGGGCGTTTCCCGTACTATGGGGCGCCCCTATTTTTATGGAGATTTCGCCATGCCCGAGACTGCCGTTGCTCCCGCCCCGGCCCGCGCGGCCGCCGTCGCCGTCCGGCCGGTCGAAAGCGCCTCCGATCTGGCGCAGTTCATCGACTTCCCGTACCGCCTCTACCGCGACTATCCGTTCTGGGTGGCTCCGCTGCGCCGCGACACCGCGCGCGCCCTTAGCCCGAAGCGCAACGCCTTCTTTCAGCACGGCCGCATGCAAACGTTCCTGGCGCGCGGCGCCGATGGGGCCGTCGTCGGGCGCATCGCGGCCATCGTCAACGGCAAGCACCTGGAGAAGTACGCCGACGGCAACGGCTTCTTCGGCTTCTTCGAGTGCGCCGACAACCAGGAGGCCGCCTTTGCGCTTTTCGCGGCCGCCGAAGCGTGGCTCGCCGCGCAGGGCCTCAGCGGAGTGCGCGGCCCGACCAACCCCACCATGAACGATATCTGCGCCCTGCTCGTAGGCGGCTTCGACCGGGAGCCCTCGGTCATGATGCCCTACAACCCGCCGTACTACGCCGCCTTCCTCGAAGCCTATGGCTTCCGCCGCGCCATGACCATGTGGGCCTACTACGTGCACAAGAAGTACGTGCGCACCGACAAGCTCAAGCGCGGCATCGAACTGCTTCGGCGCCGCCACCCCACCGTGACGCTGCGCACCGTGGACATGAAGCGCTTCGACGAGGACGCCAAGGCCATCCTCGACATCTACAACGACGCCTGGAGCAGGAACTGGGGCCACGTGCCGATGACGGAGGCCGAGTTCAAGCAGCTCACGCACGAGATGAAGTCGGTCGTCGATCCGAACATCGTGTACCTGCTCGAAGACGACGGCAAGCCTTTCGCCTTCTCGATCTCGCTGCCCAACGTCAACCAGCTCTTGCGCCACGTCCGCGACGGGCGCCTGTTCCCGAGCGGCCTGGCGAAGCTGCTCGCGTACGGCAAGCTCGGCCACGTCTACGAGTGCCGCACCCTGCTCATGGGCATCATGCAAGCCTACCAGGGCAAGGGCTTCGACGTGATGATGAACTACGAGACCATCACGCAAGGCCCGCGCCACGGCTACGACGCCTCAGAGATGAGCTGGGTCCTCGATGTCAACGAGCCGCTCAAGAACGCCGTCGCCTCGCTGGGCGGCGTGGTGGACAAGGAGTACGCGATGTACGAGAAAGCCATTGGGTAAGCCCGCTACAGCCCTAGGCGGTGCAGCAGGTAATCCCACTTGCTGCGCAGCCCCAGCCCGTAGCCGTAGCGCGCCGCCGTGCCGCGCCCGAGGTGGTCTACGTACTGCTCGATGGGGAACGCGCCCAGCTCCAGCCCGGCCGCCGCCGCCGCCCGGAAGTTGGCGAGCGCAGGCAGCCCGTGGTGCACGAAGGGCGGCAGCGTAAGGTACCGGCGGCGGTCGAGCAGCATGTAGGCGCTCGCAAGCACGGGCGTGCCGGCGGCGGCCGCAAAGCCGCGCCGGTCGGCGCAGACGCGCTGCCCGATGCCGTAGCGCCGGGCCGGGTCCTCCCGGAGCCAGGCCAGCATCGGCTCCAGGAAGCCCGGGCGCCGCGTAACCGTGTCGCTGTCCAGGACGAAGCAGTACGGAGCCTCCGAGGCGCGCAAAGCGCGGTCCAGGGCGGGGCCGTGGAAGACGTTCGCCTCCAGGAAGTCGGCCGTCACGAGGCCGCCGGAGTCTGCGGCAAGGCTTCGCACGAAGTCGGCATCGGCGGGCCCGGAGCCATTGTCCACGATGTGCACCGGCGCCTCGGGGTACGCCGCGCGGAACGAGGAGACCGCCGCCCCGAGCAGGTCGGGCGTGCGGTAGTGCACGAGGAGCGTTTGCACCTGAGCGGCGGCGGGGGGCGTCGTCATGCCGGCCGCCGCCCGCCGCGCGCTTCGAGCCACGCCGCAAATTGCCGCAGGGCCTTGCCGCGGTGGCTGATGCGGTTCTTCTCGTCGGCGTCCATCTCGGCAAAGGTGCGGCCGGCGCCCTCGGGAACGAACAGGGCGTCGTAGCCGAAGCCCGCCGCGCCGCGCTCGGTCGGGGCGATGGCGCCCTCGCAGACGCCCTCGAAGGTGTGCGCCGCGCCGCCGGGCAGCGCCAGCGCGACGACGGTTCGAAAGCGGGCGCGGCGGTCGGGGCGGCCCTCCAGCTCGGCCAGCAGGCGGCGGCGGTTGGCGGCGGCGTCGGCGGCCGGCCCGGCGAACCGCGCTGAGTGCACCCCCGGGCGCCCGCCGAGCGCGGCCACCTCCAGGCCGGTGTCGTCGGCCAGGGCGGCGGCGCCGCTGAAGTCCGAGAGCATGCGCGCTTTCTGGAGGGCGTTTTCCTCCAGGGTGGCGAACGGCTCGTCGGGGTCGGGCGCGCCCGGCAGGGCCGCCGCCGAGACGAGCGCAATGGGGTAGCCGGCCAGCAGGGCTTGCATTTCGGCCAGCTTGCCGGCGTTGCGGGTGGCGAGCACGAGCCGCTCCAGGCCCGAAACATTCATGTTAACTCCTTGTTGATCCGGGGGCGCCATAGTATATTATATAGCTTTCCTGTTGCCGAGCGGTTAATCTGTTTGGCTTCATTCATAATACGGAGGAGTTAGCCTTGTCAGTAGGAGTTAAAGTTCGCGACAACGAAAACATCGACCGGGCCTTGCGCCGCTTCAAGCGCGCCGTCAACCGGAGCCGTGTGCTGCGCATTTTCCGGGCGAATATGGCCTACACGAAGCCTTCCGAGGAGAAGCGCCTGGCGCACCAGAAGGCCGTTCGTTCGGCTTCGCGCCGCAGCAAGTACTAGCCGCCCGAGTCGCACTATCTGGCAAGCGTAACCCTCCGCCTGCGCCGCCGCGTTCCGTGGCCGCGCAGCGCCGCGCGCGTCCGGCCGGGGTTTGCCGCAGTCGGCGCCGAGCGTATACGCAAGCAGGCCGCCCCTCGCCGGGCGGCCTGCTTTTTTTGCGCCGTCTCCTTCCCTCCAAGACCGAGGCGGCAAGGCGCTGCGGGCTTCGAGCGGGCGGGCCGTATCTTGGGGGGGCCCGGCGGGCGGGCGCTCACGGATCATAACCTACGTCCTTGCAACAGGTGGCATGATGCTGGTACGCTTGGCGACGTTCGCCCTCTTTCTTGCGCTCGGTTGCTCCGGCGTCGATAGCGCGACTACGTCGGCTCAGGAGCCGGGGCCTTATGCGGCGCGCGCCGACAGCAGCGCCGGCGCCCTGCTGCGCCACTACTGGCGGCCGGAGAGCGGGTACTTCTTCTACGGCAACCGGGGCGACTCGGCATACCACTACTGGCCTCAGGCGCACGCGCTGGACGTGATCCTGGACGCGTACGCCCGCACCGGCGACCCGAAGCATCGGCAGGTGATCGAGGCGTGGCGCGCAGGCGTCTTCCGGAAGAACAAGTACTCGTTCCTCAACGACTACTACGACGACATGCTCTGGAACGCCCTGGCGATGCTGCGGGCTTACGAGGCCACCGGCGACGAGCGTTTCCGGGCCGCCGTCGATACGCTCTGGACGGACATCACCGGGGGCTGGACCGGCGCGGCCGGGGGCGGCATCATGTGGTCCAAGCCGACGCCCAACAGCAAGAACGCCATTTCCAACGCGCCTGCAAGCTTGTTGGCGAGCCGCCTGTACCGCCTCACCGGCGACGACGCCTACCTGGAGTGGGCGCGCAAAACGTATGCGTGGCAGCAGGCGAAGCTCGTTGATCCGGCGACCGGCGCCGTGTGGGACCATGTGATCGCCGAGAACGGCGCAGAGCGCATCCGCAAGGAGTGGGTGTTCACCTACAACCAGGGCATGTATCTGGCTGCGGCGCACGCCCTCTACCAGATCACCGACAGCGCCGCCTACCTCGACGACGCCATGCGCGCCGCCGACTATGCCCTCGCCCGCCTCTCGACCCCCGACGGGCTGCTCCGCGACGAAGGCAGCGGCGACGGGGGCCTGTTCAAGGGCATTTTCGTCCGTTACCTTGCGCAGCTGATCCTGGAGGACGATTTGCCTGCCGCCGCCCGAGCCCGGTACGCCGCTTTCCTGAAGCGCAACGCCGATGCCCTCTGGAACGAGGGGGCGAACCGGGAGCAGATGCTTTTCGGGAGCTACTGGAAGACGCGGCCCGCCGCCGACGCAGAGATCCACCTGACGGTGCAGCTCAGCGGCGCCATGCTGCTGGAGGCCGCCGCCTTGCTCGAGCGCGAGGGGGCGCTGGAGTAACCGCCTGGACCGCTTGCGCCTGGCCTTCGGCGCCGAACGCATACGCAAAGCGGGCCGCTCCTTGCCGGGCGGCCCGCTTTTTTCCGCCGCGCGTCTACTCCCCCGAGACCGTGAGGGCGAGGTTCAGGTTCTGCTCTTGTTCGAGCTGGTGCACCTTGTTGCTGCCGGTGGCCGTGCTGGCGCTGGCCTGCCGCCCGATGTACAGGATGCGCTTGCGGCAGTCGCCGTGCTGCGCCTCCAGGAGCGCGTCGAAGCGGGGCCGCACGAACGACCAGGCGCCCATATTGGCCGGCTCGTCTTGCAGCCACACCACATCCTGCACGCCGCCGTAGCGGGCGAGTTCGGCCTTGACCTGCTCGGCCGGGAACGGGTAGAACTGTTCGAGGCGCGCCACCGCAATACGCTCGCGGACCTCGGGCCTTGCTTCCAGGGCCTGGGCCAGGTCGAAGTATACCTTGCCGCTGCAAAAGATGAGGCGGCGGGCCTGCTCGGGGTCGGTCGCGGCCGGGATCAGCTCCTGGAAGCCCCCGGCAAGCAGATCCTCCGTCGTCGAAACCATCATCGGGTGCCGCAGCAGGCTTTTGGGCGCCATCACGACGAGCGGCTTCGGCGTCTCGCGCTTTTTCTGGCGGCGCAGCGCGTGGAACAGGTTGGCGGGACTCGTGAAGGCGCACACCACCATGTTATTCTCGGCGCACAGTTGCAGAAAGCGCTCCAGGCGCGCCGACGAGTGTTCCGGACCCTGGCCTTCGTAGCCGTGCGGCAAAAGCAGCACGAGGCTGCTGCGCTGGCCCCATTTTTCTTCGGCAGCCGAGAGGAACTGGTCGAAGACGATCTGCGCGCCGTTGGCAAAGTCGCCGAACTGCGCTTCCCACAGCACGAGCGTCTCCGGCGAGCCGATGGAATAGCCGTACTCGAAAGCGCAGACGGCGTACTCGGAGAGCAGGCTGTCGAAGATGAGCAGCGGCGCCTGATCCTCGCGGATGTGGTTGAGCGGAATGTACTCGGCGCCGCTCGACTGGTCGTAGAGGACGCCGTGGCGGTGGCTGAAGGTGCCGCGCCGCGAGTCTTGCCCGCTCAGGCGCACCGGCGTGCCTTCGAGCAGGAGCGTGCCGAAGGCGAGGGCCTCCGCAAGCGCCCAATCGACGCGGCCTTCGTCGGCAAGCTGCTTGTCGCGGCGCTCGAACTGGCGCTCCAGCTTTTTGTGGATCTCGAAGCCCTCCGGAATGCGCGCAATGGCGGCCGTTACGGCCTGCACGTCTTCCGGGCGCGGGCGCGTGTCCACCTCGGGCGGCGGCGCGGCCTCGGCCTTGCGCTTGCGCAGCGCCTCGACGACCTCGCGCGGGTCGCGGTCCTCGATTTCCTTGGTGCGCTCGAAAGCTTCCTGCAACAGCGCGCGGTAGTCGTCGAGCATCTGTTCGGCGTCGTCGGGCGTCATCTCGCCGCGCCGCATCAGCGACTCGGTGTAGAGCTTGCGCACCGAGCGCTTGCCCTCGATCTTGCGGTAGAGCAGCGGCTGCGTGTAGGTCGGCTCGTCGCCCTCGTTGTGGCCGTGCACGCGGTAGCACAGCATGTCGATCACGACATCCTTGTTGAACTCCTGCCGGTACTCGAACGCGATCCGGGCCACGCGCACGCACGCCTCCGGGTCGTCGCCGTTGACGTGGAAGATCGGCGCCTGGATCATGCGGGCCACGTCGGTGGCGTAGGTCGAGCTGCGCGCGTCGGCGGGCGTCGTCGTGAAGCCGATCTGGTTGTTGACCACGATGTGGATGGTGCCGCCGGTGCGGTAGCCCTTGAGCTGGCTCAGGTTGAGCGTCTCCGTCACGACGCCCTGCCCGGCGAAAGCCGCGTCGCCGTGGATGAGGATGGGCACGACCGAGTCGAAGGCGATCTCCAGATCCTCGTGGTTCTCGCGGTCGCGCATGCGGTCCTGGCGGGCGCGCACCATGCCCTCGACGACCGGGCTGACGGCTTCGAGGTGCGACGGGTTCGAGGCAAGGGTCAGCCGGATCTCGGCGCCTTGCAGCGACTTGTGCACGCCCTTGGCCCCGAGGTGGTACTTCACGTCGCCGGAGCCCTGGATGGTCGAGGGGTCGATGCTGCCCTCGAACTCGGAGAAAATGGCTTCGTAGGGCTTGTTGAGTACATTGGCGAGCACGTTCAGGCGGCCGCGGTGCGCCATGCCGATGACGGCCTCGCTGGAGCCGGCGTCGGCGGCGTCGGAGAGGAAGGCGTCCAGGATCGGGATGAGCGTTTCGGCGCCTTCGAGCGAGAAGCGTTTGTGCCCAACGTACTTGGTGTGCAGGAAGCGCTCGAAGGCTTCGGCGGCGTTGAGCATGTGCAGCATGCGCTTGCGCGCTTCGCGGCTCATCTGCTGCGCGCCGGGGTCCTCCTCGATGCGGTCCTGAATCCACTGCCGTTCGTCGAACTGGCTGATGTGCATGTACTCGACGCCGATCTTGCGCGTGTACGAGCGCCGCAGCGCGCCCAGGCTCTCGCGCAGGGGCAACAGGTCCTTGCCGCCCAGGCCGCCGGTGATGAACTTGCGGTCGAGGTCCCAGATGGTCAGCCCGTAGACGAGCGGGTCCAGCTCGGGGTGGTACGTCCACTTGTAGCCGAGCGGGTTGATGTCGGCCTGCAAGTGGCCGCGCACGCGGTAGGCGCGGATCAGTTGGAGCACGCCGGCCTGCTTGCGGATCATCTCGAACTCGGCGCCGTCCATCTCGCCGATCATCGGCGTGGAGTCGTGCGAGAGCAGCAGCGGCTGCGTCGGCAGGCACAGATCGCTGAAGACCTCCTGGTAGAAGTGGTGCTCGCCGAGCAGCAGTTCGGTGATGTAGGCCAGGAACGCCCCGCTCTCGGCGCCCTGGATCACGCGGTGGTCGTAGGTCGAGGTGATCGTCATCACTTCGGACATGCCCATCTTGCTCGTGACCGCCGGCGGGAAGGCGTGGTACTCGGGCGGGTAGCCGATGGCGCCCACCGCTACGATGACGCCCTGGCCGGGCATCAGGCGCGGCACGCTCATGGCCGTGCCGATCATGCCGGGGTTGGTGAGCGTGGCCGTGGTGCCCTGGAAGTCCGAGACCTCCAGGCGGCCGTCGCGCGCGCGCGCGATGATGTCGTTGTAGGCGCCCAGCAGGCCCGCAAACGTGAGCCGGTCGGCGCCCTTGATGTTCGGCACCACGAGCGAGCGCTTGCCCTTGCGCTCCAGGTCGATGGCAAGGCCCAGGTTCACCGCGCGCGGCAGCACATGCTGCGGCGAGCCGTTATCCTGAAAGAGCGTGGTGTTCATGCTCGGGACGGCCTTGAGCGCCTTGACGATGGCCCAGGCGATCAGGTGCGTGAACGAGACTTTCTCGCCGCCTACGTCCCGCTGATAGTCGTTGATGAGCTTGCGGTTCTCGGAAAGCAGCTTGACCGGGATTGTGCGGCTGGAGGTGGCCGTCGGGACGCCGAGGCTGGCCTCCATGTTCTCGACGATGCGCGCCGCCGCCCCGCGAAGGGGCCGAAACTCGGCTTCTTCGGGGCTGAAGGGCGGCGGGGCCGGGGCTTCGCCCTCGGCGGCGGCGCCGTCGCCCGAGGGCGCCTCGGCGGCGCGCTGGACGGGCCGCGCCTCGGCCGCCGCGACGAACCCTTCGCCGGGCTTGTAGTCCGCGAAAAACTCCTGCCAGTTTTCACTGACGCTCTTGGGGTTGTCCAGGTATTGCCGGTACAGTTCCTCGACGTATCCGGTGTTGAAACCAAGCTGGCTCACGCGCGACCTCCGGGTATGACAGGCGCAGCAGGCAGCGGCCGAGGGCCGGCGGCCCGCCCGAATAACAGGGTGAGAGCGGCCTACGCCGCGGATTAGATACAGAACGTCCGATGCCGCCCTCCGGGTTCATCGGATGTTAAAAGAAAACGAAAAAGCGGCCCTGCTCAAATCCAGCCGGCGGCCTTGTACCAGTCGGCGGTGCGCTGCATGCCTTCCGCCAGGCTCGTCGGCGCGCGGTAGCCCAGCTCGCGCATGGCCCTCCCGGAGTCGCACATTTTGCAGGCGTAGCGGATCTCGCGGGCCTTCTCGCGGTTGAGCGGCGGGTACTGCCCGGCGGCGCGCCCCGCCATCTCGGCGGCGGCCCCTACCAGGCCCACCATCGCCTGCGGCACGCGCACCGTGAGGAGCTTCTTGCCGAGCGCCGCCGCCATGGCGTCGCGCAGCTCCTCCCAGCTATATTGCGCCTCGCTGCCGAGGAAGTACGTCCGGCCTGCGGCGGCCTCGCGCTCGGCGGCGTCGATCATGCCGTGCGCCAGGTCGCGGACGTAGACGAGGCTTAGCTCGGGCGCCTTGCCCAGTCCGACAATCGGGAAAATGCCTTTGCAGGCCGTTTTGAACACCGTCAGGATATCGGTTTCGCGCGGGCCGTACACCGAGGGCGGCCGCACGATGACCAGGGGCAGCGTCTCGGCGAAGGCCCGCTCGTCGGCGTTGCGCCGGGCGAGCGCCGCTTCCATCTCGGCTTTGCTTTTGCCGTAGAGGCTGATCGGGCAGAGCGGCGTCGCCTCGTCGGCGATGGGCGTCTCGGACTGCCCGACGGCGGCCAGCGAACTCGTGACGAGCACCTTGCGCACCGCCGGGCAGGCTTCGCGCGCGGCTCCGAGCAGGTTGAGCGTGCCTTGCACGTTGGCTTTGTAGAACGCTTCCGCGTCGGCGGCGCGCGTCAGTCCGGCCACGTGGTACACGTAATCCACCCCGGCGAGCGCGTCCCAGAGCGCGCCGATGTCGGAGAGGTCGCCGCGCACCTGCCGCACGGGCAGCGGCTCCAGCCACTTCGCTTCGCTGCGGACGAGACAGCGCACGTCGGTATAGCCGCGTTCGAGCAGCGCTTCGACGAGGTGGCTGCCGACGAAGCCGGTTCCGCCGGTGACAAAGGCGCTTTTCTGCATGGCGCGAGGGGTTAGGCGAGGGAGACCGCGCCCAAGCTACGGCGCCCGGCCGGGCAATCGCTATCGCGCCGAGAGGCGCGCCACGCTTTCGATGTGGAACGTGTGCGGAAACAAATCGACGGGCTGCACGGCCTCCAGGCGGTAGCCCTCGCCGAGCAGCGCCAGGTCGCGGGCCTGCGTCTGCGGGTTGCAGCTTACGTACACCAGGCGCCGGGGCCGCAGCCGCGCGATCTGCTCGGCTACGCGTGGGTGCATGCCCGCGCGCGGCGGGTCCACGACGAGCACGTCGGGGGCCCCATGCCGGGCCACGAACTCGGGCGTGAACAGCCGCATCAAATCGCCCGCGACGAACGTGCAGTTGCCGATGCCGTTGGCGGCGGCGTTGGCGCGCGCGTTCTCCACGGCCGCCTCTACCAGCTCGACGCCGAGCACCTCGCGCGCGTAGGGCGCCATGTACAGCGAGATCGTCCCGGCGCCGCAGTAGAGGTCGTACACGCGGTCGGTGGGCCGCAGGTCCGCGTAGGCCAGCACGGCGTCGTAGAGGCGCTCGGCCTGGCGCGTGTTCGTCTGGAAGAAAGCGCTCGGAGCAATCTCGAAGGTGAACCGCCCGATGCGGTCGTGGATGACGCCGGGGCCGAAGACGACGCGCGTCTCCTCGCCGAAAGCCGTCTGCGCGAGGCTGCTGTTGATCGTGTTGACGAAGGTAGAGACCTCGGGGAAGTGCGCCTCCAGAAAGGCCGCCAGCACGCCGGCGCGCTCGGGCTCCCAGCCCGACGTGACGAGGTTTACCATCACCTCGGGCAAATGCGCCGACTGCCGGATGACGAGGTGGCGCAGGTAGCCCGTGTGCTCGTACGTGTTCCAGGCGCTCCAGCCCTCGGCCTGCGCCAGGAGGCGCACGGCGTTGACGAGGCGCACGCTCAGCTCCGATTGCAGGTAGCATGCGTGCAAATCGAGCACCTTGGCAAAGCTGCCGGGGGCGTGCAGCCCGAGCGCAAAATCCGTCTCGAAGGGCTGCCCGCTCTCGATCTCCTCCCGCGTCAGCCACCGCTGGGCGCTGAAGGAGAACTCCATCTTGTTGCGGTAAAAGTAAACGTGCTCGCTGCCGATGGTCGGGGCTACGTCCACGTCGCGGAAGCCGCCGGCGTGCGCAAAGGCGTCGCGGACGCTCTCGCGTTTGGCTTCGAGCTGGGCGGCGTAGGCGAAATGCTGCCACTTGCAGCCGCCGCACACGCCGAAGTACTCGCAGCGCGGCGCCGTGCGCAGCGGGCTGGGCCGGAGCACTTCCAGCAGGCGCGCCTCGGCGTACTTCTTCTTGCGCCGTCCCAGGCGCACCCGCACGTAGTCGCCCGGCACGCCGCCCTCGACGAAGACGACGTAGCCGTCGAGGCGCGCCAGCGACTTGCCGCGGTCGGCGGCTTTCTCCAGTTCGAACTCCAGAATGTCTCCAGGCTTCACGGGCGGGGGGCGGCTGCGAGGGGTTCTCCGATGCGCAGCCGGTCCGGCAGGTCGTTGCGCTGGGGGTTGGGGTTGAGCAGCGGGCCGGTCAGCGGGGCTTCGAGCGCCGTCGTAAACGGCGCGATGACGCCGAAGAGGAACTCCTGCTGGTACTCGACGAAGTCCGGCTCGAAACGGCCGTGGGCGTCGCGGTGGCCCTCGATGTCGAGGTACAGCACGCGGGGCCAGCCGGGGAAGCGCTCCTGGGCTTCGCGCAGCACGGCGAACAGCGCCTCGGCGGCCGCCTCGAAGGCGTCGGCGGCGGCTACGGCGTGGTAGACCGATACGGTGTTGTCGAAGTTCATCCAGACGCCGGGGGCGTCGGGCTTGTTGTAGGAGGGGATGAAGTCCGGAGGCATGCAGGCGGCAAAGCGTTTACAGGCTGTCGAAGGCGGCGGGGCCTTGCCCCCCCGAGTCGGGGCGGACCGCCGCCGGGCCGGGCGCAGCCGCCGAGTCGGCGGGCGGGGCGACGGGGCGCGGCTGCACCGGCGCCTGCTCCGACATGTAGATGTCGCCGTTCTGCGTCTGGAGCGAGATGCGGCCGGCGGCCTCGCCGAGCTTGCCCTTGAAGCGCCCGCCGGCGCCCTTGAGCGACAGCTCGGGCGCCGTGAAGGGCAGGCCGTGCGTCAGGATCCGGCCGTTCTGCGTGTGGGCTTCCAGCAGCACCGACGAGCCGCCGGGGAAGGCCGCCCGGATGTCGCCGTTGGAGGTGCGCAGCGTAATGGGGAACTCCGGCAGCACCATGCCCGCTCCGAGCAGCACGTCGCCCGACTCGGAGGAGGCGGTCACGCCCGACGTGGCGCCGCCGAGGGCGATGTCGCCCCGGCGCGTCTGGACCTTGAGCACCCCCTGCACGTCGGAGATGTTCACCGAGCCGCTGGTCAGCTCGATGCGCAGGCTGACTTGCCGGGGCACCGTGCCGTGCACCTCGACCCACGACAGCTCGGGGCGCTTCGAGGCGATGGCGTAGGTGTACTCCAGGTCGGCGCCGGTCTCGCTGACGGTGATGTCGGCAAGGATGGCGGCGGCCTCGGCCTGCGACTCGGCGCGGGCGTGCCGCACGAAGACGAGGTTGGCCGAGGGGTTGTCCGAGCCCGTGAGGCGGATGTCGCCGTCGAAGCCTTTGAGGACGAGCACCCGCGCGCCCGGGCTGACGCTGCGCGTGAGCGAGTCGGCCGATTCGACGGCGCCGAGCACGAGGCGGCCTTCCGGCGTCGTCGTGACCTTGGGCGCGTCCTTGCAGCCGGCCAGCAGGGCCGCCGGCAGAAGCGCGAGCAGGAGCAAAAACAGCCTGAAAGATCGTTGCGGCATGGCTATGGGAGTCTGGAGGATCATAGGCTGTACCCGTTCCGGGGGCGCTCTGATCCCGGCGGGCTGTAACGATCAGGCGGGCGGGCCGTCAGTGCAGGGCCACGTTGCGAATGAAGCGGCGCACGGCCAGCCACGAGGCCAGCCACCCCAGGCCGCCGCCGAGGGCCATCAGGAAGAGCAGGTAGGCCAGGGCCGCGCCCACGCTCAGCCCGGCCCCCACCGGCAGAGCCGCCCCCGCCACGGCGCCGCTGAGCGCCCAAAGCACCAGCCCCGCCGCCAACCCCGCGGCCGCCCCCTGAAGCGCCCCCTCGACGAGGAACGGCCGCCGGATGTAGGCGTCCGTCGCGCCGACGAGCTTCATGGTGCGGATGAGCAGCCGGCGCGCGTAGATGGTCAGCCGGATCGTATTGGCCACCAGAAACACGGCCGCAAGGGTCACGAACAGCCCGATGCCGGCCCCGAGCAGGGTCAGCAGGCGCAGGTTGCGCTGCACCTTGACCAGCAGGTCCTGATTGTAGACGACCTCGTCCACGCGGTTCCACGACCCGAACTCCTCGGCGAGGACGGCTAGGCTCTCCGGGGTGGCCCATGCGTCCACGAGGCGCACGCGGATCGAGGCGGGCAGGAACGGCTCGTCGTAGTACATCTCGGCGCCCTCGCCGAACTCTTGCTTGAAGATTTCCTGCGCCTCCCGGCTCGAAATGTAGCGCGCCTCGGCTACGCCCGAGGCGGCGGCGGCGCGGGCCACGAGGGCTTCGGCGGTGCGCGCGTCCACCGGGTCGAGGAACAGTTCCATCTCGCCGGCGCGCTGCCGCAGCCAGCTCGAAAGCGCGTTGGCCTGGATGCTCAGCGCGAAGAACAGCCCGATCAGCATCAGGGCTACGGCCATCGCGCTCGTGGAGGCCGCCGAGGCCATGCGGGCGCGCCGGAAGCCGGAGAGCCCTTCGCGGATGCTGAACAGGATCGACATGCGCTTCGGCCGGGGTTATTCGATGGTGGGGCCTTCGGGGTACGACCCGAGCACCTTGATGAAGTCGGTCATCTCGCGCAGATGGTCGAGCGCGCGCTGCACCACGGGGTTGCCGGCCGCGCCTTCCAGGTCCAGGTGGAACAGGTAGGCGCCGGGCCTGCCCACGAGCGGGCGGCTCTCGATCTTGAGCAGGTCGAGGTCGCGCAGGGCGAAGGCGGCAAGGCTTTTGAAGAGCACGCCGGGGGCGTTCTCTCGCATGGCATACACGATGGAGGTTTTGTACGGCGTCTCCGCGCCGGCCGTCAGCTCGGGAGCGTGCGCGCCGGGGCGCGCCAGGGCGAGGAAGCGGGTGTAGTTGGCCGTGTCGGTCTCGATGCCGGCGGCGAGGATTTCCAGGCCGTAGCGCCGGGCGGCTTCCTTGCTCGCAATGGCGGCCCAGCCGGGCTCGCCGGATTCGCGCACCATCTTGGCGGCCCCGGCGGTGTCGTAGGCGGGGGCGATGCGCGCATGCCCGAGCTGCCGCCGCAAAAACGCCTGGCACTGCCCGAGCGCCTGCGGGTGCGAGAGCACCTTTTCGACGGCGGCAAGGGCGCCGCCCGGCAGCGCCATCAGGTGGTGACGGATGCGCAGGCGCAGTTCTCCCAGGATCACCACGTCGTGGGCGTAGAGCAAATCGTAGTTGATCGAGACGCTGCCGAAAAGCGAGTTTTCGATGGGCACTACGGCGTAGTCGGCCCCGCCCGAGGCCACGGCCTCGAACACGTCCTCGAACGACACCTGCGGCAGCATCGCGGCCGCGCGGAAGAAGGCGCGCGCGGCCTCCTCGCTGAAGGCGCCGGTTTCGCCCTGGAAGGCTACGGTGGGCGCGCTCATAGCTCGGCGGCCTCCTTGCGGTGGAGCTGCTCCGGCGCGCGGATGCCGAGCACGCCGAGGCCGTTGGCCAGCACCGTGCGTGCGGCCTCGGCCAGGTGCATGCGCGCCGTGGCGAGCGCCCGGTCCTCCCCGACGATGCGGCAATGGCCGTAGAAGTGCGTAAACGCCACGGCAACCTCGCGCAGGTAGCCGGCGGCCAGGTGCGGCTCGCGCACGGCGGCGGCGCGGCGGAGCACCTCCGGGAAGCGCAGCAGCACTTTGATCAGGCTCAGCTCGGCCTCGTGCCGGAGCAGCGAAAGCTGCGGCGCCGTGTCGAAGCGGAAACCGACTTCCTCGGCCTTGCGCAAAATCGAGCAGATGCGGGCATGCGCGTATTGCAGGTAGAACACCGGGTTTTTCTCGCCGGCCTCCTTCGCCAGGTCCAGGTCGAACTCCAGGTGGGCGCCGGTGGCGCGCATCAGGAAGAAAAAGCGCGTCACGTCCTCGCCCACCTCGTCCATCAGGTCGTCGAGCGTGACGTAGTTGGCTTTGCGGGTGCTCATCTTGACCGGTTCGCCGCCGCGCACGAGCGTGACGAACTGGTAGATGATCACGTCCACACGGGCCGGGTCGTAGCCGAGCACGCCGAGGGCGCTGAGCACGTCGGGGTAGGTGGCGATGTGGTCGGCCCCGAACACGTCCACGATGCGGTCGAAGCCGCGGTCGAACTTGTCGGCGTGGTAGGCGATGTCGGGCAGGCGGTAGGTGGGCTCGCCGGAGCTTTTGACGAGCACGGTATCCTGCTCCTTGCCGAAGGCCGTCGTGCGGAACCACACGGCGCCGTCCTTGTCGTAAACGTAGCCCGCCTCGCGGAGCCGGTCGAGCGCCGCCCAGATGCGGCCGCTCGTGTACAAATCGTGCTCGTTGAAGAAGGCGTCCATCCGGATGCCGAGGCGGCGCATGGTGGCGTCGATCTCGGCGAAGATGGCTTTCTCGGCGGCCTCCTTGAACGGCCCTTCGGCGGGGGCGTCCCGGAGCGCGTCGCCGTGCTCGGCGTAGAGACGTTCGGCGATTTGGGCGATGTACTCGCCGAGGTAGCCGTCCTCGGGGAACGGCTCCGGGACAACCGCCGTCACGCCCTCGCCGACGCGCATCTCGCGAGTGGGCAGGGCCGGATCGACGAGGGCGAGGTAGCGGGCGCGCACCGAGCCGCCGAGCACGCGCATCTGCCGCCCGGCGTTGTTGAAGTAGTACTCGCGCGTTACGTCGTAGCCGGTCCAGGCCAGCAGGTTCGCCATCGTGTCGCCGAGGACGGCGTTGCGGCCGTGGCCCACCGTGAGCGGCCCGGTGGGGTTGGCGCTCACGTACTCGACGATGGCGCGCTGCGGCTCCGCGAGTGTGGTGCGCCCGTAGTCGGCGCCGGCGGCGAGGATGCCGGCCGCCGCCTCGGCGACGAAGGCCGGGGCAAAGCGCACGTTCAGAAAGCCCGGCCCGGCGATCTCGATGCTCGCCAGGGCTTCTTCGCCCAGCTCTTCGCGGAGGAGGCGGCCGATCTCCTCGGCGATCTGGCGGGGCGGGCGGCGCAGATGCCGCGTGAGCTGCATGGCGGCGTTGGTCGTCAGGTCGCCGTGCTCAGGGTTGGCGGGCGTGTCCACGTCCGGCGTGAACTCCGGCGGGACGCCGTCGAGGCGGCTTAGAGCCCGCGCGAGCGCGTGCTCCAGGAGGGGTTTGAGCATGTCGGGAGGGTGGGCGCGCGGGCCGGGGACCCGGTGGATAGTGAGCGGGGAGGGGGCGAGGCCCTCGAAGGCCGCTGCAATCTACGAAAAACGCGGCCCTTCGCGCGCGTTCAGCCGGGCAGGTACGCCAGCGAGCCCACGAGCAGCGCGGGCGCGGCGCTCGTGACGGGGAGGGTCTGCCCCGCCTTGCTGCATGCGGTGTGGTCGGCGGCGACGAGGCTCGGCCCGGCGGCGGCCCGAATGTCGGCGGCGCCGAAGGCCCCCACGAGCGATCCGCGCACCGGCTCGGCAAGGGCGCCCCCACGGACGCGGTGCGCCTCGACGAGCGGAAGGGTGAACCGCCCGGTCGCCGGGTCGATGCGCCCCGCGCCCAGGGCCGAGACCACCAGCCCGCTCCGGAGTTCGCGCACGAGGTCGGCGGGGTCGGCGGCGGCGTCCGGGCCTTCGAGGCGCAGGTGCGTCATGCGGGGCAGGGGCGGGCGGCGGTAATCCTCGCAGCGGGCGGCTCCGGCCCGGGGCAGCCCCCACGCCGCCGCCTCGGCCGCGCCGGCGAGCAGCCCCACGAGTCGCCCTGCTTCGATGAGGAGCGCGCGGAGGGCCGGGGCGCCTTCGTCGTCGCAGGCCATGCGCAGGGCGGCCCCCGGCGCGGTGGGGTCGTTGAGCAGCCTGAGGCTTGGGTGGGTCAGCACATCGCCGAGGCGCAGGCCGAGCCGCCCGGCCGCGTCGGCCTCGCAGGCATGCCCGAGCGCTTCGTGCACGTAGGCGCCGCTGCACGCGTTCGTAAAGACGACCGGCGGCCCCTCCTCCGCCGGCAGGCGCGCCGCCGCCGCCGCGTGCCGCAGGCGCTGCACGGCCCTCGCCGGCAGCGCGGCGGCGGCCTCGGCCGAGGGCTCGTCGCCGGGCCCGCTGCACACGGCGCCGCCGGCGGCCTCGCGCGTGCGCACGCGCACCTCAAGGCCCCAGACCGTGCGAAAGTCGGCGACGGGCGCAGGCCGATGCACCTGCACCCGCCGTTGCTGCGCCGCGTAGCGCACCTCCACGGCCCGCACGTCGGCGGGGGCCAGCGCAAGCGTCGCGTCGAGCAGATCGGTCAGCAGGGCGGCCAGGGCGGGCTCGGCGGGGCAGGTGGTGGGCGCGGGCAGCGCATCCGGCCCGGCCGAGCCGCCGGCGAGAAGACGCGCGCCCGCCTCTGCCCCGAGCCCGTGCGCCCACGCAAAACGGCTTCCGCGCAGGGCGCAGCCCTCGGCCAGGCGGCGAGCGCTTTGCACCCCGCCGGGGACGCCGCGCATCGGGGG
>CBDTTW010000048.1:0-17871 GCA_965363675.1 uncultured Rhodothermaceae bacterium | reverse complement strand
TACTTCGCCTTGCCCGGCTTCTTCTCCTCGCCGCTCAGAGCCGGCTCCGACTTGCCGTTGGACTCGGCGGGGGCCTTCGGCTCGGCGGCGGGGGCCGCCGCAGCGGCCGGGTTGCTCGTGGGGGCGTATTGCGGCGCCTCGGGAGCTTGCACGCGCGTCATCTTCTGGCGGCGGGGGTTGTAGAACAGGTCCTGCTCCACGATGTAGTGGAACTGGTTGCTGAACTCGTCCAGCCCGATGCCGGCCGTAGCGGCGTACTTCGCCAGGGCGTGCGGGTCCTCGAAGTCGTCGATGCCCAGGCGCAGCATGTAGGCGCGCGCAATGCGGAAGTACTCCGACGTGATGTCGGCCATGCGGATGCGCGTGCGGCCCGTCTTGGGGTCGAAGATCTCGCGGAAGTACATCGGCACGAACTGGCTGTTCTGCATCGAGACCATGGCCCCGCTGCCGCCGTCCATCAGGAAGCGTGAGGCGCAGTAGCCCAGGTCGCGCGTGTACTCCATGTCGAACGGAATCGGGTCGGCGCAGCGCAGCTCGTAGCCGATGTTCTTCTGCACGATGGTCGCCTTGATGCCGAACTTCTTGAGGCGCTCGTTGACGTTGTACTTGACGATCTCGCCGAAGCTGACCTCGGCCAGGCGGATGTTGCCGTGGGCGTCGCGCTCGACGCTCTCCAGGATTTCGAGGTCCTTCGGGTTGAGGCGTTCGAGCAGGCCCTCCGCCAGAATCGCTACGCCGTCGGTGCGCCCGTAGCTGAGGCGCTTGATGATGGCCCCGACCAGGATGTCGACAACGTGCGAGAGGTTGATGATCTCCTCGGGAAATTCCTCCGGCACGAGCGTCAGCGTGGCCCCGGCGGCCTTGCCGATGCCGAGCGCGAGGTGCCCCGCCTTGCGGCCCATCGCGACGACGAAGTACCAGCGCGAGGTCGTTTGCGCATCGACCATGAGGCTCTTGACGATCTCGACGCCGATGTGGCGGGCCGTGTTGTAGCCGAACGTCGGGATGCCCTGCGGCAGATCGAGGTCGTTGTCAATGGTTTTCGGCACATGCACCACGCGGATGCGGCCGCCGGCCATCTCGTCCACCTTCATGGCGCTGTAAGCCGTGTCGTCGCCGCCGATGGTGATGAGCTTGTCCACGTTGAGGCGCAGCAGCGAGGTGACCGTGTTCTCCAGGTGCTTCTCGTTGAGCGTCGGGTTGTCCCGCGCGATGCCGATGTAGGAGCCGCCGAGGAAGTGGATGCGGCTGACCTTCTCGATGGTGAGCGGCTCGACGTGCAGCACGTCCCCACGCATGATGTATTTGAAGCCGTCGTGCACGCCGACCACCTCGACGCCCTCCTGAATGGCGGCGATGGTGGCGGCGCTGATGACGCTGTTGATGCCGGGCGCCGGACCGCCGCCCACGAGAATTGCGAGTTTCTTGGGTGCTGTTGCCATGATGGATGTGTGGGTTCTACTGCGAGGATCGGAAGCAAGGTACGCAACCGCGAAGCGCTTCCGGAAAGAGACCGACCGAAACAGCCCCAATCACTGCAAAAAAAGCCGGCTTCACAAGCGCGAAACCGTCCGGCGTGCGCTATTAATACCGAATTGAAAAATCGTGCGCCGGGGCGCGCGGCGGGCGGCTCCGAGCAAAATTCGACAATTGATTTTACAAAAACAGGCTATTTTAGGCGGTCCGTCGGAAACGCCTTCATAAGTCTACAGCTACTATGTCTATACAGGAAACGAAGTGCATCGGCGTGCTCACCAGCGGCGGCGATGCGCCCGGCATGAACGCGGCGGTGCGATCCGTCGTGCGCAGCGCGCTGAACAAGGGCCTCACCGTGTACGCCATCAAGGAAGGCTACCGGGGCATGGTCGAGGAGGGCGCCGGCGGCATCATCCGGATGGATTGGGATTCGGTCAGCGGCATCTTGCACCGGGGCGGCACCGTGATCGGCACGGCGCGCAGCAAGGACTTCCGCGCCCGCGAGGGCCGGGTGCAGGCGGCGGCCAACCTGCTCACCCACGGCATCGACACGCTCGTGGTCATCGGCGGCGACGGCAGCCTTACCGGCGCGACGCAGTTCCGGGAGGAGTGGCCCGAGCTGGTCGCCGAACTCGTCGCCACGGGCGCCGTCACGGCCGAGGTCGCGGCGCGGCATCCGGCGCTCACGATTGCGGGCCTGGTCGGCTCCATCGACAACGACATGTTCGGCACCGACATGACCATCGGGGCCGACACCGCGCTGAACCGCATCACCGACGCCATCGACGCCATTGCGAGCACGGCCGCGAGCCACCAGCGCACGTTCGTCGTGGAGGTGATGGGGCGCAACTGCGGTTACCTGGCGCTCATGAGCGCCATTGCGACGGGCGCCGACTGGGTCGTCATCCCCGAGAACCCCCCGGAGTCGGATAGCTGGGAGGACGAGATGTGCCAGCTCATCAAGGCGGCGCGCGAGGCCGGGCGGCGCAACACCATGGTCATCGTAGCCGAGGGGGCCCGCGACCGCTTCGGCAACGCCATCACGAGCGCCCACATCAAGGACGTGCTGGAGACCCGCCTGGGCCAGGATACCCGTGTGACGATCCTCGGGCACGTGCAGCGCGGCGGCGCCCCGAGCGCCTTCGACCGCTACATGAGCACCGTGCTCGGCCATGCGGCCGTCGAAAACGTGCTGGCGGCCTCGGGCGATTCCGAGCCGCAGGTGATCGGCATGCGCGAGAACCGCGTCAACACGGAGCCGCTCATGGAGTGCGTCCGCCTGACGCACAGCGTCGCCGACGCCATCAGCGCCCAGGACTTTGCGCGGGCGTGCGCTTTGCGCGGCCCCAACTTCCTCGAAAACTTCCGCACGTTCCACACGCTCAGCCAGGCCCTCCCGCACCCGCCGCAGCAGGGCCAGCGCCGCCTGCGCATCGGGGTGCTCAACGCCTCCGGCCCCGCCCCCGGCATGAACACCGCCACCCGCGCCGCCGTGCGCCTGGGGATGGATAAGGGGCACGTCGTGCTCGGCATCGAGAACGGCTTTGCGGGCCTCATCAACGACGAGATCCACGAGATGACCTGGATGGAGGTCGAGGATTGGGCGTGGCTCGGCGGCTCCGAACTGGGCACCAACCGCAAGGTGCCCACCGGCAGCGACCTCTACACGATTGCCCGCAACCTGGAGAGCGCCGGCATCGAAGCGCTGCTCATCATCGGCGGCTGGGCCGGCTACGAAGCGGCCTATCAGCTCTACACCAACCGCGACCGCTACCCGGCCTTCAACATCCCGGTGGTGTGCCTGCCGGCGAGCATCAACAACAACCTGCCCGGCTCCGAGTTCAGCATCGGCGCGGACACGGCCCTCAACAACATCGTCCAGGTCGTCGACAAGATCAAGCAGTCGGCGGTGGCCTCGCACCGCGCCTTCGTCGTGGAGGTGATGGGCCGCTACTGCGGCTACCTGGCGCTCATGAGCGGCATGGCGACCGGCGCCGAGCGCGTGTACATGCACGAGGAGGGCGTGACGCTCAACGACCTCCAGATCGACGTGCAGAACATGATCCTGGACTTCGAGCAGGGCAAGCGCCTCGGGCTGGTGATCCGGAACGAGTACGCCAACCCGATCTATACGACCAGCTTCATGTCGGCTTTGTTTGAGGAGGAAGGCGCCGGGCTCTTCGGGGTGCGCCAGGCCATCCTCGGGCACATGCAGCAGGGCGGCAGCCCCACCCCCTTCGACCGCATCCAGGCCACCCGCCTCGCCTCGAAGTGCATCGACTTCCTGATCGAGAAGGCGCTTGCCGGTGAAACCGTCGGGGCGTTCACCGGGCTGGAGCGCGGCCGCATCCGGTTCAACGACCTGGAGCAGTTCCCCCGCATGGTGGACGCCGAGTTCAAGCGCCCCAAGGAGCAGTGGTGGCTCGAACTGCGCCCGATTGCCCGCGTCATGGCGCAGTCGGCTCCGAAAACCTCGGAGATCGCCGCCGAGAAGTAACCCGCGCCGCCCCGGCGCGCCTGCAAGCCGCCGGGGCGCGCCTCAGAAACGGTTGTAGATGGTGCAGGAGTGGTGCGCCTCGCCGGCATGCCGGGCGCAGCCGTTGAGTTCGAGGCGCCAGTCGGCCCCGCCGTTGCGACTCAGCTTGAACAGCCCGCACAGGCGGCAGTCCACCGAGTCGAGCGTTTTCATGAGCCCGAGCACGCCGCCGCCCACCGAGATGCCGTGCCCGACGAGCAGAATCGGCGCTTGGGCGGCGCGGGCCAGGCGCTCGGCCGTTTCGGCGGAGCGCCCGAGCACCTGCTGCTCGGTCTCCGGGAACGGCGGCGCCACGTCCGACTCCAGGCCCGCCTCGACGCGCGGGTAAAAGCGGCGCAGCACGTCCGGGGGCAGCAACTCGGGGCGTTCCGGAAACCAGTGCGGGTTGTACCACTCCGACAGGCCGGGCTCCAGCCGGATCGTCAGGTCCAGCTCGGCGGCGATCTCATTGGCCGTCTGCACGGTGCGCAGAAACGGTGAGGCGTAGATGCGCGCGATGCCTTCGCCGGCGAGCCGCCGCCCGGTGCTGCGCGCCTGCGCGAGCCCATCGGCCGAGAGCGGCGGGTCGAAGGGGCGGTCGGAGGTGTGGCGGTACTCCGGATCGACGAAGTCCTCGCGGTTGCCGTGGCGAACGAACCACACGGTTTGCATAGGAAGCGCGGGCGGGTTGTCCTCGAGGAGGGGAAAGCGTTGCTAAACGGCCGCCTCAGGGCCGTTGTTCCACGGAAACGCCGCGCGCCGGGGCGGCCGTGGCCCCCGCGCGCGGCGGCAGGCGCCGCGCCGGGCTTACGCCTGGTCGTGCGGCACGTACACATCCTTGAGCATCACTTGCAGCCGCTCGCGCCCCCGGTTGATGCGGCTCTTGACCGTCCCGATGGGCAGCCCCGTGATTTCGGCAATCTCGCCGTAGGCAAGCTGCTGGATGTCGCGCATGACGACGACCTCGCGGAAGCCCTCGGGGAGCGCCTTGAGCGCGTCCTGGATGTAGCCGTTCTGGATGCGGCGCTCGGTATGCGCATCGGGGCAGTAGGTGCGGTCGGGGATTTCGGCTTCGTACTCCTCATCCTCGCGGTTGAAACCGTGCAACGAGTAGACCTGGCGGCTTTTGCGTTTGCGGTACTCCGAGAGCGCCAGGTTGCGGGCAATCGTGTAGACCCACGTCGTGTACCGGGCGATGCGCTGGTACGAGTGCCGGTTGCGGTAGACGCGCAGGAACGTCTCCTGAAGCAGATCTTCGCAGGCGTCGAGGTCTCCGACGAAGCGGTAGAGAAAGTTGGTGAGGGGGCCTTTGTGGCGGCTGACGAGGATGTCGAAAGCGTCGAGGGCGCCTTCCTGGAACTGCATCATCAGGTCCTCGTCGCTCATTTGCGAGAGGAGGGCGATGTTTTGCTGCGTCGCGCTACGGTTCATTCGCTGCCTGCTCGGTTTAGCCGGGTGCTTCGCGGTCGGCGGCGGCGCGGGAGCGTGCGCCGCCAGGTGGTCGATGAGCTACAACAACGCTAACCCGATTATGATTATTCGCTTCTGGTTACTTCCGGAACGTTCACAAGTCGGGGCTCAGGGGGCGAAAGGGCGGCCCCGGAGCGTGTGCAAACAACGTTGCAAGGCGGGCCTGCTCCGGGGCGGGGTTTGTCTTAGTTTGTCTGCGAAACCCCTTCCGCTTGCGAGCACCGGTATTCATGAAGGCACTCATCGGCCTGATCCTCGGCGGCGGCGCCGGGTCGCGCCTGCACCCGCTTACGCTGTTCCGCTCGAAGCCCGCCGTGCCGCTGGCCGGCAAGTACCGGCTCATCGACGTGCCCGTCTCGAACTGCATCAACTCCGGCATCAACCGCATCTTCGTCCTGACGCAGTACAACTCGGCCAGCCTGAACCGGCACGTCGCCTGGACGTACCAGTTCGACCGTTTCCGGCAGGGGTTCGTGAGCATTCTGGCGGCCGAGCAGACGGCGCACTCGGACAGTTGGTTTCAGGGCACCGCCGACGCCGTCCGGCGCAGCCTGCCGCACCTGAAGGGCCTGCGCCATAGCCAGGTGCTCATCCTGGCGGGCGACCAGCTCTACACGCTCGACTACCGCGAGATGCTGGAGCACCACCGCCGCCACAAGGCCGACATCACGGTGGGGGCCGTGCCGGTGCGCGCCGAGGAAGCCCCCGGCTTCGGCATCCTCAAGACCGACGGCGACCACCGGATCACCGAGTTTTACGAGAAGCCCGCCCCGCACGAACTCTGGGGCAAGGAAAGCCCCGTGCCCGAGGCCATGGCCGCGCGCGGGCGCATCTTCCTGGCGTCGATGGGCATCTACATCTTCGAGAAGCGGGCGCTCTGGGAGATGCTGCAACAAAACCCGGACATGAACGACTTCGGGCGGCACATCCTGCCGGCGGCCATCCGCGAGCGGCGCGTGGTCAGCTACCCGTTCGAGGGCTACTGGAGCGACATCGGCACGATCCGCTCGTTCTGGGAGGCGCACCTGTGCCTGGCGCGCAAAGGCCCCGACTTCGACATGTACAACCCCAACATGCCGATCTTCACGAACGCCCGGATGCTGCCGCCTGCCAAAGTCGAGAGCGCCTACGTCGAGGACTCGCTGCTCGGCGACGGCAGCATGATCCTGAACGCGCACATCTCCAACTCGGTCATCGGGGTGCGTTCGTTCGTGGGGTCCAACACGACTATCAAGAACAGCATTGTGATGGGCTCCGGCTACTACCCCTGGCACGACGCCGGGCAGCGCGCGCGCGTAGACGGCCCTGCGACGCCGGGCATCCACGAGGAGTGCTACATCGAGAACGCCATCATCGACCACAACGTGCACATCGGGCGGCGCTGCGTCATCAACAACCGCGAGGGGGTGCACGAGGGCGAAGGCCCCGGCTTCTTCATCCGCGACGGCATCGTGGTGATCCCCAAGAACGCCGTCATCGAGGATGACCGGGTGATCTAGGCCCGGCGGCTTACGCGCCGAGCGCGGCGTTCATCCGCCGGAGCGCCTCGTCGATCTCCTGCGGCGTCTTGAAGCCCATCACGACGGCATCGACGTAGGGCAGGCCCATCACGAACCGAATCGACTGCTCGCGCACGGCCGGGTCGGTGAAGTTGCCGTTGCCGACGAGCTTCATGCCCACCACGCCCGCGCCCCGGTCGTGCAGCCGCCGGATGTGGCCCAGGGCTTCGTCGCGGCGGCCCGGCTCGGACCAGGCGCCCGTGGGGCCGTCCATGTGCGTGCCGTTGTGATTGACGCGCACGAAGGCCATGTCCAGCCAATCGACGGCGGGGGCGGCCGCAAGCGGCTCCAGGCCGTGGATCGAGACGCCGTGCGCCCGGATCGCGCCGCGCTCCTTGGCCGTTTCGAGCTGGTCCATGAGGCGGCGCTGCGTGCTCGGCCAGTCGGCCGTGCGCACGTGGTGGATGAGAAACGTGTCGAAGTAGTCCGTCCCGACTTCCTTGCGGAAGCGGTCCAGCTCGGCCAGCGGGTCGGCGTACTTGTCGCCGGGGATTTTGCACTGGATCTGGATGCGCGAGCGGTCCACCCCGACGAGCGCCGCGCGCAGCATCTCGTGCATGCCGTTGTAGTTGTCGGCGGTGTCGAAGAAGGTGATGCCCCGTTCGAGGCCGTGGCGGATGAGGCGCGTGAACGCTTCCTGCCCGAGCGCGCGCTGCACCTGGCCGCCGTTGGTGCCGGTGCCCATGCCCAGGCGGCTCACGACGACGCCGCTGCGGCCGAGCGTCACCCGGTCGGTGGCGGTGCGGAGCGCGCCGCCCCCCGTCGCCCCGAGCGCCAGAGCGCCCGCCCCGGCGGCGACCGTCTTCAGGAAATCACGCCGTGTCGGTTTGCGTTCCATCGCGTCGCCCCCGTAGGTATTATGTCCAAATGCAACAAAGCCAGTAAAGTATAATATACGGCGCGGCGCCGGGTTCCGGCCGAGCGGCTTCAGGGCGCCGCCGTCAGGAAGCGCGCCAGGCGCTCGGCATCGGCCCGCTCCCCGATGACGAGCGCCCCGGGGGCCGACACGCGCGCGTAGTTGGCGGCGGCGTAGCGCAGCTCGGCTTGCTCGGCCGGCCCGGCGGGCGCTCCGGAAGCGCCGACCGGACCGAGCACGAGGCAGGGCCGAGGGGCGAGCGCCGCCAGCAGATCCGGCAGGTCGTAACGCGTGAGGGCCGCCGGCGCGGCGAACGGCATGAACCGGGGCGCATAGGCCGCGTCGGCGGCGAGCGCGCGGTACGAGACGAGGCCCCCCGAGAGCCCCACGCGCTCGATGCGGGGCTCCAGGGCGGCCGCGTGCAGCAGCAGCGCCCCGGCGGCGCCCACGCCCAGCCCTACCAGCGGCAAACCGGCATAGGCCGGGTCGGCGCGCACGAGGTCCGCCAGATCGAGCAGCGCCCCGGCCCCCTCGCCCACGTAGTGCGCGCCGGTCAGCAGAGCCAGATGCCAGGTGTTGTACGAGACGGCGCCGAAGCGCGCGTCGCCGAAGCGGGCCGGCGGCTGGAGCGCCCCGGCGCCGGGCGCGTCCGGCATCAGCACATCGTAGCCCGCCGCCGTGAGCAGCGCGGCCTCGCGCGAGGCGGCGGCCGCCGCGCCGCCCTGCTCGTGGGCGTAGAGCGCCACGCCGCGCGCGCGCCCTCCGGCGGCCCGGCGCCATACGACCGGCGCGGACAGGCGCCCCGGCCGCTCCAGCACGTACGCTTCATCCGAGACGCGCACGAGCCGCGCCCCCGGCGCCCGGCGCACCTCGCCCAAACGCTCGGCCTCCGGCAGAAACCCGGCGGCGTTGCTCCGGCGGACGCCCCGGTACTGCTCCAGGCGCCGCACGAGCGCCGCCGCGCGCGCGCCGTTCTCGTCGGCGAGCGACTGGTAGGCGGGCAAGCCGCGCACGCCGCCGGGGGGCAGCACGCGCAGCTCCTCGGGCGTGAGCAGCGTTACGGGCGCCTCGGCGGCGGGGCCGGGGTGATCCAGCGCCTCATGCAGGAAGCGGTACAAGCGCTCCCGGTTGGCCGGCGTCGAGGCGTGGCCGCCCGCGTCCTCGGCGAACTGCGCCGCCTCCGGGCGCCCGAGCGCCGCGTAGGCGCGCTGCGCCTCCCGGAACGTCTCGCGCGCGCCCTCGATGGGGAAAAAGTCGCCGCGCGTCGCCAGCACGAGCAGCGGCTTCGGCGCGCGCACGGTCAGCCAATCGGCAAAGTCGATGCCCATGCGAAGCGCGCCGAAGAACACCTGCTCGGCGTCCTGCGGGCCTGCCGTCGTGAGCAGCCGCCGGAAGCTCGTCACATAGCTCTCGGGAGCCGCCGCCCGGATGCGCTCGTCGAACGCCGCCAGGTAGGCCGCCTGCGTCCCGCCTCCGGAGCGGCCGGCGACGGCGATGCGCTCCGGATCGACCTCGGGGCGCGCGACCAGGTAATCCACGGCGCGGAGGCCGTCCCAGATCATGACGCCGCCGAGGCCGGCGCCCGTCAGGAAAAGCTGCGCGCCGGGGTACGCGTGCTCGGCGGTCGGGCCGCCGAGGCGCGAGCCGCCGTCCGCGCCGGGGTATTGCACGCGCTCGCCCTGCCCCACCGGGTCGAAGGCAAGCACCACGAAACCCTGGCGCACCAGGTTCAGCAGCACCTGCTGATAGGCGGGGCTGCGGAAGCCCTCGGGGGCGTGCCCGCTGCAATACAGCACCGCCGGGGCGCCCCGGGGCGCCGGGCGCGGCACGAGCAGCACGGCCGTCACGTAGCGGCCGGGCGCCGAGGCAAACACCACTTTTTCGAGCCGGTAGCCCGGCTTCTCCAGGGCCCCCGTCGTGCGCGCCTCCAGGGGTGTGCGCGCCGGCAAAGGCCCCACGAGGTCGTACAGCTTGCGCCGCACGATGCGCTGGTGCTCCTCCCAGGCGGCGCGCGTCGTCAGGCGCGCAATGGCCGAATCGCGGCGGTCCAGCGCGCGCAGGGCCGCGCCGAGGTAGTAGGCGTAGACGGGCTCGGACAGGAAGGCGGGGGCCTCGGCGGGCGTTTGCGCCGCCGCCGGCCGCGCCGCGCCCGAGCCCGCGACGCACAGCAGCAAAAGCAGCAGCCGCTTCATAGGCGCAGACCGTTAGGCAAGCTTTTCCTCAAACTACGACCCGTCGCGCCCGTTCGCGCCGCGTCCCCTGCCGGGACGCATCGCACGGCCGCGGTGCGCGCCTTACGCATAGGTCGGCCCGGCCGGGGCGCGTTCCAGCGGGCGCATGGCGATGGCGCGCGCCGGGCGCAGCGTGATGCTCGGGAAGTAGGGCGGCGGGCCGGGCTCGACGAGGGCCAGGCGCCACCGCTGCGCGAGCGTGGCGAGCACCAGCACGCCCTCGGTCCATGCGAACTGCTCGCCGATGCAGCCCCGGCGGCCCACCGAAAACGGAAAGTACACGAACTTGCTCGGGCGCTCAGCCTCGGGCGCGAAACGCTCGGGGCGGAACGCCTCGGGGGCGTCCCAGAAGCGCGGGTCGCGGTGCAACAGGTACTGGCTCGCCAGCACGGTGGCCCCGGCAGGGATGCGCACGCCCCCGAGGGTTACTTCGCGCACGGCTTCCCGGCTGACGGCCCACGCCGGGGGGTAGAGGCGCATGGCCTCGGCGAACACCTGCCGCGTGTAGACGAGCGCGGGCGCGTCGTCCATCGTGGCCGGGCGGCCGCCGAGCACACGGTCCACTTCGGCGTGCAGCGCCGCCTCGGCCTCGGGGTGCTGCGCCAGCAGGCTCCAGGTCCACGTGAGCGCGTTGGCCGTGGTCTCGTGGCCTGCCAGGAAAATCGTCATCACCTCGTCGCGCACCTGCTGGTCGTCCATGAAGGCGTTTGTGCCGTCCTCGCGGGCGGCCAGCAGCATCGAAGTCAGGTCGCCCCGGTCGGCCGTGTCGGCGCGGCGGCTGCGGATCATGCCGTAGACGATCTCGTCCAGGACGCGGCGCGCCCGTTTCATGCGCAGCGTGCCGGGCAGCGGCAGGTGCGTCAGCCACTCGGCGAACGGATTCGAGGTGCGCTTGAACATGTCCATGAAGGCGTCGAGCGCGCCGCTGACGCGCTCGACCTCGTCCTCGACCGAGGCGCCGAAAAGAGCGCGCGCCACGATCTTGAGGGCCAGATGGTTCATGGCGCGGTCGATCAGGAGCGGCTCGCCCGGGCGCCAGGCATCCTGCATGCGTCGGGTCTCCTCGACCATGACCTCGGCGTAGGCGGCGATGCGCCGGTGGTGAAACGCCGGCAGCACGAGCTTGCGCTGCCGCTCGTGGAAGGCGCCCTCGCTCGTGAGCAGTCCATGCCCGAGGATGAACTGCGTGAGCTGGAGCGCGCGCGCCTTGATGAAGGCGTCGTTGTGCGTGATGAGCAGGTCGCGCACCAGGTCGGGGTGCTGCGCCAGGTACAGTCGGCGCGTGCCGAGGCCCACCGCCACAATGTCGGCCGACGAGGCGGCCGCCATGCGCTGCAACGCCGCCAGCGGATCGCGGTAGAAGGCGAGGAGCCAGTCGCCGGGGCGCCGCCCCGGAAGCGTCTGGGTCGTGTAGGTCGCGGACATAGGGATCGCTGCGTTGCGGAGCAGGCGGCCTGCCTCCCCGGCCGGATTTGCGCCTCGCCTGAGGCGTACTTCCAAAAGATAGGTATATTTGCCCCCTACTTTAAACCGAGCGCCGCCACGCCTACATGACGCTTACGCTTGCCGCCGTGCTGGCCTACGTGGCCGTGCAGCTCGGCATCGGGGCCTACGTCTCGCGCCGCATCCAGACGGAAGAGGATTACCTGGTCGCCGGGCGGCGCCTGGGCTACGGGCTGACCACGTTCACCGTGTTCGCCACGTGGTTCGGGGCCGAGACGTGCATCGGCGCGGCCGGAGCCATTTACTCCGAGGGGCTCAGCGGCGGCGCGGCCGACCCGTTCGGCTACGGCATCTGCCTGCTGCTCATGGGGCTGGTGTTTGCCGCGCCGCTCTGGCGCCGGCGGCTCACCACGCTCGCCGACGTGTTCCGGCGGCGCTACTCGCCGCGCGTCGAGCAGACGGCGGTGCTGCTCATGATCCCTACGTCGGTGCTGTGGGGCGCCGCGCAGATCCGCGCCTTCGGGCAGGTGCTCTCGGCCTCCTCGACGCTGACCCCCGAGCCGGCCATTACGATTGCGGCGGCCGTAGTCATCGTGTACACCGTCTCCGGCGGGCTGCTGGCCGACGCCTGGACCGACCTCATCCAGGGCGTTGTGCTGATCGGCAGCCTCGTGCTCGTCGGGGCGCTGTTCCTGAAGGGCGGCGGCGCCGAGGCGCTCGGGCAGGTCCCCCCGGAGCGCTACCGGATCCTCGGCGACGATCCGTTCACGCTCGGAACGCTCGAAACGTGGGCCATCCCGATTTGCGGCTCGGTGCTCTCGGCCGAGCTGGTGGCCCGCGTCATCGCGGCGCGCTCGCCGCAGGTGGCGCAGTGCTCGACGCTCATCGCGGCGGGCGGCTACCTCGCCATCGGGATGCTGCCCGTGGCCATGGGGCTGGCGGGGGCGGTGCTGCACCCGGGCCTGGCCGAGCCCGAGCAGATCCTGCCCGTCGTGGCGCGCGCGCATTTGCCGGGGTGGGCCTACGCCGTGTTCGCCGGGGCGCTCGTGTCGGCCATTCTCTCGACGGTCGATAGCGCCCTGCTGGTGGCGGGCTCGCTGCTTTCGCACAACCTGATCGTGCCGCTCCTGGCCGCCCCCTCCGAGCGGGTCAAGGTGCGCATTGCGCGGCTGGCCGTGGCGGGCTTCGGCGTCGTGGCCTACGTCATGGCGATCTCGGCCGAGGGGGTCTTCGCGCTCGTCGAGGAAGCGTCGGCCTTCGGCAGCGCGGGTGTGTTTCTGGTGCTTCTCTTCGGATTGTTCACGCGCTTCGGGGGCCCCCGCAGCGCGCTTGCCGCCCTCGTGCTCGGCGTGGCGGCGTGGGTCGGTGGGGCGTACCTGACCTCGCTGCCGTACCCGTACCTGCTTTCGCTCGGGGCCGCTTTAGCCGGCTACGTCGGCGGCGCCCTTTTCGAGCAGCGGCCCGGCCGCGTCTCCCTCTCCTGAACCCTGCCCCTATGCCCGAAACCTTTACCCTTTTGCATGAGGATGCGGCGTTCCTTGCCGTAGACAAGCCGGTCGGCATCGCCGTCATTCCGGAGCGGCAGGGGCAAGCCTGCCTCAAGACTGCCCTGGAAGCGGCGCGCGGCGAGACGCTCTACACCGTCCACCGGATCGACAAGGAGACCAGCGGCGTCGTGCTGTTTGCGCGCACGCCCGAGATGCACCGCCACCTGAGCCTGTGCTTCGAGCACGGCGCCGTGGAGAAACGCTACGCCGCCCTGGTCCTTGGGCGGCCGCAGCCCCCCGAAGGTCTGATCGAGGCGCCGCTGCGGCAGTTCGGCTCCGGGCGCATGGGCATCGACGCGGCAGGCGGCAAGGCCAGCGCCACACGCTACCGCCTGCGGCGCCGCTGCGGCGCGCTTTCGTGGCTGGACGTGTACCCGCTCACCGGGCGCCGCCACCAGATCCGGGTGCATCTTTATTCGATAGGCTGCCCCGTCGCCGGCGACCCGCTCTACGGCGAGCGCCCCCGCCGGAGCGACTACCCGCGCATGATGCTGCACGCGGCCTCGGTCAGCGTGCCGCTGCCCGGCGGCGAAGCCGCGCACCTCCGCAGCCCTATTCCCGAGGCGCTGCGTGAGGCCGCCGCCCGGCCCGAGCGGTTCTAGGGCCGCCTCAGTTGTGGCGGCCGCAGCACCCGCCGCCCGCGTGCGCGGGGGCCGGAGCGGCGGCGCCCTTGAGCGCGAACTGCACGCCGCCGATATGGCGCCGGGCGCGCTCCGAGCGGCACTCCGGGCAGGCCGGCTTCAGGCCCGCGTCGTACTCGGCAAGCGTCGCCTTCACCTCGAAGGCGGCGCCGCAATCCTGACAGTGGTATGCGTAGGTCGGCATCGCTTTACTCCCTGCTGAGTGGGGGGCATTCGGGCGCATGAACGCCCCGGCGCGCTCCGGGTTCAGCGGCGTTCATGAACCTTTGAGGAGATCGTACATCGCCCGGTAGGCCGGCTTGGCGGCGTAGGCGCGGTCGAGGAGCAGGCCGTTGTCGTAGCCCTGGAAGAAACCCGGAACCCACGAGTAGCGGTCGGTGAGGCCCCACATCACAATGGCCTCGCAGGCGGGCGTGGCCAGGCAGGCGCGCGTCAGGTCGGCGTAGGTGTCGGTCTGCATCTTCAGCCCGGCGCTTGTCTGCGGCACGCGCACGCGCACATCGACCTCGGTGAGGTGCACCTTGAGGCCCAGCGCCGCGAAGCGTTTGAAGTTGGCCTCCATGTCGGCCTGTTTGGGCGCGCGCCCGGCCTCGAAGTGGCACTGGAAGCCTACGCCGTGCACCGGAACGCCCCGGCGCTTGAGGTCCGCGAGCAGCGCATACACCGAGTCGGACTTGGGGCCGATGCCTTCCGTGCCGTAGTCGTTGTAGAAAAGCAGCGCCTGCGGGTCGGCCTCGTGGGCCGCGCGGAACGCCTCCTCCAGGTAGCCCCGCCCGAGCTTCTCCAGCCAGAACGTCCGGCGCGCCGAGCCGTCCTCCTCCACGGCCTCGTTCACCACGTCCCACGCGTAGATGCGCCCCTTGTAGCGGCCCGCGACCGTCCGGATGTGCTCTTGCAGATAGGCGCGCACCTGCTCGGCGGAGTAGCCGCCCTCGACGAGCCATGCGGGCATCTGCGTATGCCACACGAACGTATGGCCGCGCACCTTCATGCCGTGCTCTTCGGCGAAGGCGACGATGGCGTCGGGCGTGGCGAAGTTGAACACGCCGGGCGCCGGGCGCAGCGGCCCGAACTTGAGCGCGTTCTCGGTGACGAGCATGTTGAAGTGGCGCCCGAGCGCCGGGCGGTAGGCGGGGTCCGTCGCGTCGAGCGTCGGGAAGGCGCTGGCTACGGCGGCGCCCACGTACATCCCGCGCGCGGCGGCGGCCTCGCGCAGGGGCGGGGCGGCTGCGGCCGGTGGGGCCGGCTCCTCGGTGGAGCGGGTCGCCGAGCAGCCGGCGGCGAACACGAAGGCCGCCAGCGCCGCCGCGCGAAGGGCGCGCCGGAAAGAAACGAAGCGTGTCATAGGGGTGTGTGGTTTCGCCGCCGAACGCCGGACCCGAGGCCGGACTGCCGAGATCAAGCTACGGCATCGGGGACGCCGAGGGAAGGGCGACCGGCGGCATTATCGGGGCGCGGCTTCCTCCCCGAAGCCTTCGGCCAGCACGGCCTCGCGCAGCCCCCATACGGCGTTGCTCAGGAGCAGGCGCGCGCCCGGACGCAGCGCCGCCACGGGCGCCGCCGCCTCGCGGGCCTGCCCCGCCTCCAGCAGGCGGCGCCGGTAGACGCCGGGCAGCAGCCCGCACGCCTCCGGGGGCGTGAGCAGCAACCCCTCGGCCGGCAGGTACACGTTCGTCCGCGAGCCTTCGGTCAGCTCGCCGCGCTCGTTGGCGAACAGCGCCTCGTCGAAGCCGCGCGCCCGGACGGCGGCATAGGCCGCCTCGTAGCGCTCGCGGCGCGTGGTTTTGTGCCGCAGCCAGAAATCCGACGACGCGACGCGCTCCGGGAAGGCGCACACGCGCAGCACCCCCGGCGGCGGCGCGCCGAGCGGCCCCACCGTGAGCCCTATGCCGCCGTCGGCGCCGACGAGCAGCCGCACCCGGTGCAGCCCCCGCAGCCCGGCGGTCTCGGCCGCCACGAGGCGCCCGAGGTCCGCCGCGTCGAGCGGCGCCCCGAGCGCCTCGGCCGACCGCAGAAGCCGCGCCCGGTGCAGCGGCCAGAGGGCGACGACGCCGTCCTCGGCGCGCATCGTTTCGATGAGGGCAAACGGGGGTTGCATGCGCAATCCAGGGGTCAGGCGAGCGGTGGCGCCAGCGCCTCCGTGACGAAGCGGGCCTTCAGCAGGCACTCGGCGTACTCGCTCTCGGCGTCCGAGTCCCAGACGATGCCGCTGCCGACGCCCATCTCGAAGCGGCCCGCGCGCCAGGCAAGCGTGCGGATGCCGACGTTGAACACCGCGCGCCCGTCCGGCGCCCAATACCCGACGGCCCCACAATATACCCCGCGCGGCTCCGGCTCCAGCGTCCGGATAATCTGCATGGCCCGCCGCTTGGGGGCCCCGGTCACCGAGCCGCACGGAAACAGCGCGCCCATCACCTCGGAGGGGCGCACGCCGGGCGCGAGGCGGCCGCGCACCGTCGAGGTCATCTGGAACAGCGTTTCATACGGCTCGACGGTGTAGAGCGCGGGCGTCTCGACGGATCCGGGCAGACATACCCGCGAAAGGTCGTTGCGCAGCAAATCCACGATCATCAGGTTTTCGGCCTGCGACTTCGGGTCGGCGGCGAGGCGCCGGGCCAGCCGCGCGTCCTCGGCCGCGTCGGCGCCGCGCGGGCTGGTGCCCTTCATCGGGCGCGCCGTGAGAAGGCCGCCTTCGGCGCGGAAGAACAGCTCGGGCGAAAAGCTCAGCACGGCGGCGCCGCCCTGCCGCACGAACGCCTCGTAGGGCGCGCGCTGCCGACGCCGCAGCCGCCGGAACCACGCCGCCGGATCGCCCTCGGCCTCGAAGCGCAGGCGGAGGGTATAGTTCACCTGGTACACGTCGCCCTCGCGGATGTGCGCGCGCACGCGCCCCACGCATTCGCGGTAGGCCGCCCGGCTTTCGGCGAGGACGGCAGGCCCGGCCGCCGCCGGGGTCTCCCCGGCGCCTTCCAGCAGCGCTTCGTAGGCCGCCGGCCCCAGCCTGCGCGGCGCGTCGTACACGCCGAGCCACACGAGCGGCTGCCGCCCCCGCCCCGGCGGCGCCTCTCCGGCGAGCGCCGCGCCCGCTTCGTAGGCGAGCCAACCGGCGGCGTGGCCCCCCGCCTTCAAGACCGCGTCGGCCTCGGCGAGCGCGCCGGCCACCTCGGCGGCCTCCCAGGCGACGATCTGCGCGCGCGGCGCGGCAAACAGCAGCCCCTCGCCGCCGCCGAAGCCTGCGCCCAGCAGCACGGCGCCGTCGGCGTCGAGTAGGGCGCGGTCGGGCGTTTCAAGCATGATCGGCGTCGAGGCGCAGCATAATGAGGTGAATACCCAGGAACCGCTTGATCCCGGGGAAATATTGATATATGTTTAATACATGATTAACATTTTGACCCGGTGAAGCGGCATGCGGCAGGCGATCATCGAGAAGCTGGAAGTGCTGGCAGGCGCAGCCAAATACGACGTTTCGTGCGCTTCGAGCGGCAGCCGCCGCACTCCCCAGGCCGGTGGACTCGGCGGCGGCAGTCCCCTGGGCATCTGCCACTCGTTCACCGAGGACGGCCGCTGCGTCTCGCTGCTTAAGATACTCTTTACGAACCACTGCCTCTACGACTGCGCGTACTGCGTCAGCCGCCGCAGCAACGATGTCCGGCGCCGCGCCTTCACCGTCGAGGAGGTCGTGGAACTGACGCTCGGGTTCTACCGGCGCAACTACATCGAGGGGCTCTTCCTGAGTTCGGGCATCTTCCGCAGCGCCGACTACACCACCGAGCGCCTGGTGCGCGTGGCGCGCACGCTGCGCCTGACGCATCGCTTCGGCGGCTACATCCATCTGAAGGTGATCCCCGGCAGCAGCCCCGAACTGCTGGAGCAGGCGGGCCTCTACGCCGACCGGCTGAGCGTCAACCTTGAAATCGCGTCCGAGCCGGAGCTGAAGAAAGTAGCGCCCGAGAAGGACCATGCCTCGGCGCTGGCGCCGATGGGCTTGCTCCAAGCGCGCATCGCCGAGAGCGCCGCCGAGCGGAAAGCCTCGCGGCGGGCGCCGTTGTTCGCGCCCGGCGGCCAGAGCACGCAGCTCGTTATCGGGGCTACGCCCGAGCCCGACCGCACCGTGCTGCGCCTGGCCGACCGCC
>CBDTTW010000047.1:0-18216 GCA_965363675.1 uncultured Rhodothermaceae bacterium | reverse complement strand
TTCGAGCCGCAAGCAACCTCCTTACCCTACGGCGGCTCTATGGACATCGAAATCACCCCCCGCGCCCTCGAAAAAGTGCGCAGCATCGCTTCGAAGGACGGCGTCGATCTGGCGCACACGTTTCTGCGGGTGGCCGTCGTGCCCGGCGGCTGCTCCGGGCTGACCTACGACCTCGGCTGGGACACCGTGGCGAACGCCGACGACGAGGAGGGCCTGGCCGAGGGCGTCCGCGTGCTCGTCGATGCGCGCAGCTACGCCTACATCGAAGGCTCGGCGCTCGATTTCAGCGACGGGCTCGAAGGCAAAGGCTTTTTCTTCGCCAACCCGCAGGCCATCCGGACGTGCGCTTGCGGCGAGTCGTTCGGGTTGTAGGCTACTCGCGCCGCCAGCGCACCCGGTCGGTTTCCGATAGGCCGTGCGTGTCGGCGAAGCCGGCGCGCGTCTCGACGACGTAGCGCGCCGGCCCGGCCGACGCGACGGCGTTGGGCGAGAGCGGCTTCGTGTACTTGGCGATGCTCACGATCTGCGAGTCGGCGCCGACGAAAATGATGTCGAGCGACAGGGGGGTGTTCGCCATCCAGAAGCTTTGCACCTCGTTCGTCGGAAACAGAAAGAGCATGCCGCCGCGCTCGGGGAGCGAGGCGCGCTGCATCAGGCCGCGCTCTCGGGCCGAGTCGGACTCGGCGATCTCGATGTCGATGGCGACGAGCGTATCGGCGCCGCGCAGAAACGTGAGCGCGCCGTCGCGCCGGAACGGGATCTCGGGCGCTTCGGGGGCGGCGGCCTCCGGCGGGGGCGCGTTGCGGGTGCAGCCCACGGCGAGCGTCAGGGCAAGCGCGGCGGCAAGGAAGCAGGCGTGGATTCGGGTAGGCATGTCGGCGAGGGCAAGGAGTCGGGGGGCGTTACGACGAGGCGTCCGTGACGCCGTGCAGCAAGCGCTGCGTGACGGCGTCGCAGACGGTTTTGCCGAGGTCGGTCAGGCGCAGGGTATGCCGCCGGATGGGTTCGATGTGGCCGGTTTCCTCCAGCCACGCTAGGTCGTCCAGCTTTTCGACCAGCAGATCGACGCCGTAGCGCTGCTCGTACACGTCCAGGTCCAGCCCGTCGCTGGTGCGCAGCCGGAGCATCAGGTATTCGTTGGCGAGCTGGTCGTGCGAGAGCGTGTCGCGCGTGTCGAGCGGAAGCTGGCGCTGCGCGATGAGCGCCTCGTACATCTTCAGGTTGGCGATGTTGCCCCACCGCTCGGCGCGCGGGCGCGGCAGGCCCTGCCGCCAGAACGAATGCGCGCTTGGTCCGAAGCCGAGGTAGTTGCTGTGGTTCCAGTAGTTGCTGTTGTGCACGGCCCGGCGCCCCGGCAGCGCGTAGTTCGAGACCTCGTACTGCTCGTAGCCGTGGCGGCGCAGGTAGTCCATGGTAAAGGCAAAGCGCCGAAGAATGGTCTCCTCGTCGGGGGCCGGGAGGGCGCCGCGCTGGATCTGCTTGTGCAGCACCGTTTTCTCCTCGACCGTGAGGCTGTAGGCCGACAGGTGGGGAGCGCCCAGGCGGACGGCGCGCTCCAGGTTGGCGGCCCAGTATTCTTCGGGCTGGTCCGGCAGGCCGAAGATCAGGTCGAGCGTCAGGTTCTCGAAGCCGGCCTGCCGCGCCAACGGCACGATGGCCGCCGCCTCCTCGGCGGTGTGGCTGCGCCCGAGCAGGCGCAAATCGTCGGGGAAGAAGGACTGCACGCCGATGCTGAGCCGGTCTACCCCGAAGGCGCGGAGCGCGCGCAGGTACTCCAGGTCCACGCCCTCCGGGTTGATCTCGAAGGTCGTCTCGCGGACGGCGCCCAGGTCGAAGCGGCTGCGCGCGGTCTCCAGGATGCGATGCACGTCCTCGGCGGCGAGCAGCGAGGGCGTGCCGCCGCCGAAGTACACCGTCTCGATGGGCTCTTGGGCGGCGTACCGGTCGGCGTAGTACGCGATCTCGGCGCACAGGGCGCTTACGAAGCCCGCGTGCGTTTTCTGCGTCGTGACGAAGTAGAAGTCGCAGTAGATGCAGCGCTGCGAGCAAAACGGGATGTGGAAGTAGAGTCCGGCCATGCGATCATCGTTGGGGGAGGGGCGCGGCTAAAGGTACGACCGCCGGGCCGCCTGCGCCGGGTCTGCGCTACGCCTTGATCATGACGAGCAGCATCCGGAAGTTGGACGCCGCGTGCACGGCGTGAGGGATGCCGGCGGGCAGCACGATGGTGTCGCCCGCTCCGAGCCGGTGCACGGCGCCGCCGAGGCGGATTTCGGCTTGGCCGTCCACGAGGTACACCAGCGCGTCGAAGGGGGCGGTATGCTCGCTGAGCCCCTCGCCCTCGGCGAAGGCGAAGAGGGTGGCGTTGCCGCCGGGCTTCTTGAGGAGCATCTTGCTCACGACGGCGCCTTCCTGGTAGGCGGTCAGGGTTTCGGCGTGGCGTACGGGCGAAGTCTGGTCGTCGGTCATCGGGTTGCAGGTTGGGGGAATAGGGAGGCGTGGCGGGCTAGGCTTGCCCGCCGCGGCTGAAGGGCACGGCGTCGGCGGCAGGCTGCGCCTCCCGGATCTCGCCGTAGGCGGCTTCGTAGCGGCGCACGTTGTCGGCCAGGGTGTGCAGCAGGCGTTTGGCGTGCTGCGGCGTCAGGATCATGCGTCCCTTGACCCGCGCCTTCGGCAGGCCGGGCATCGTCCGGATGAAGTCCATGATGAACTCCTCCGGCGAGTGCGCAATCATGACGAGGTTGGCGAAGACGCCTTCGGCCATTTCCTCGCTGATCTCGATGTTGAGGGACTCGGGGGACTGCTGCGTTTCGGGGGTAGGCATAGCTTCAGGATTCGGTTTCGGTTCGGCCGGAGGCCGCCAGCGCGCTGATGAGGTCGCTGCGGGTGATGATCTCGTGCCCGCCGCCGGGCGTCTCGACGAGCACGGCGGCGGCGCCCTCGTCCAGCAGGGCGGTGAGCTGCTCCAGGTGGAGCGTACGCGGCGCGACGGGGAACGGCGCGTCCATGACTTCGCGCACGAGCGCCTCTTCGGCGCCGGGCCGCTCGACGAGCCGCCGCAGCACGTGGTGCTCCGTGATGCTCCCGACGGCGGCGCCCTCCTCGATGACGGGCAGTTGCGAGACGCCGTGCGCGGCCATGAGGCGGATGGCCTCCCCGAGCGTGTCGGAGGGGGCCGCCGAAAGCAGGCGGCGGCTGCGCCGGCGGAAGCCGAGCACCGAGGCCGCCGTCAGCCCGCTCGTGCGCTCGGTGAAGCCGTGGTTGCGCATCCAGTTGTCGTTGTACGTCTTCGAGAGGTAGCGGAAGCCGCCGTCGGGCAGCAGCACCACCAGCACGCTTTCCTCGGCGAGCGCGTCGGCGTGCGCCTGCATCCAGGCGAGCGCTCCGGCGACGGCCATCCCCGACGACTGCCCGGCGAAAAAGCCCTCCTGCCGCGCCAGCCGCCGCGTCATGAGCATCGTGTCGCGGTCGGTCACGCGCACGTAGTCGTCCACCAGGTCGAAGTCCATGTTGCCCGCCAGGATGTCCTCCCCGACGCCCTCGGTCAGGTACGGGTAGATCTCGGCGTGGTCGAACACGCGCGTATGGAAGTACTTGTAGTAGACCGAGCCGTAGGGGTCCACGCCGATCACCTTCAGGTCGGGGCGGCGCTCCTTGAGGAAGCGCGCTGCGCCGGAGATGGCGCCGCCGGTGCCCGCCCCGGCGATGAGGTGGGTGATGCGGCCTTCGGTGGCCTCCCACAGCTCGGGGCCGGTCGTGGCGTAGTGGGCGGCGGCGTTGGCCGGGTTGTCGTACTGGTTCAGGTAGACGGCGTTGGGCAGCTCCTCGGCCAGGCGGCGCGCCACCGAGTAGTACGAGCGCGGATCTTCCGGAGCGACGGCCGTCGGGCAGACGATGACCTCGGCGCCGAGCGCGCGCAGCACGTTCAGCTTCTCCTCGCTCTGCTTGTCCGTCGTCGTGAAGATGCACTTGTAGCCGCGCGTGATGGCGGCCAGGGCCAGGCCCGCGCCCGTGTTGCCGCTGGTGCCCTCGACGATGACGCCGCCCGGCTTGAGGCGGCCTTCCCGCTCGGCGGCTTCGATCATCGCCAGGCCGATGCGGTCTTTGACCGAGGCGCCGGGGTTGAAGTACTCCAGCTTTGCCAGCAGCGTGCCCGGCAAACCCTCGGCCAGGCGGTTGATGCGCACCAGCGGCGTCTTGCCGACGGTTTGCAGGATGCTCTCATACCACATTTCTTGCCCTCATGCCTGCGCCGGGTTGAGCCGGATGTTTTCTATATTGCGCGGTCGCCTCCCCGCCAAACCGCTTCGCAGCGTGCAAAGTCCTCCGCGGGCGCCTGCTTTGCCGGCGCTCTCCCCCGATCCCGAGCTGCTGGTCGCCACCGTCGATGCCGAAGGCGCCTTCGTGCGGCGCAACAAAGCGTGGATGCAGGCCCTCGGCGACGGCGCCGAGGCGTGGGGCCGCCTCAGCCCGGAGGACCAGAGCCTGGCCTTGCAAAGCGTGGCCGAAGCCGCCTCGGGGTCCCTCGTTACGAACCAGGTCTTTACGCTCGCGGTTTCGCACCGGGACGAGCCGGCGCCGCTGCTGTTGCATTTTCTGCCCGTGCCGGCCGAGGCGCGCCCCGGCGCGCCGCCCGCCGAGCGCGGCGCCGTCATGATCGCCGGCGAAGTGCTGGCCGAGCCGACCACCTGGACCTCCAGCCAGACGCAGCGCCACCGCATGGAGTCGCTCGGGCGCATGACGATGGGCATCGCCCACGATTTCAACAACCTGCTCAGCAGCATCCTCGGCTATACCGAGATCATGCGCTCGTCGCTGGCCGAGGCGGAGGGTCCGGCGGCGCTGGCCGAGCACCTGCAAACCGTCGAGCAGGCCGCCCTCGACGGCGCCGCGCTCATCCGGAAGATACAGCAATACATCCGCCAGGAGAAGCAGACGCACTTCGAACCGCTCAGCGTCTCGACGCTCATCGCCGACTGCGCCGCGCTCACGCGGCCTTACTGGCACAACGAGCCCCGCCGCAAAGGCATCAGCATCGACATGCGCCTCGACCTGGCCGAGACGCCGCCCATCGCCGGCTCGGCGGCCGAACTGCGCGAGGTGTTCGTCAACCTGATCCTCAACGCCGTGCAGGCCATGCCCGAGGGGGGCGCCATCACCTGGACGACGGCCTACGACGCCGCGCGCGGCGCCGTGGTGGTGCGCCTCCAGGATACCGGCCTCGGCATCCCCGAGCATGTGCAGCCGCACATCTTCGAACCGCTCTTTACGACCAAAGGCGACCAGGGCACCGGCATGGGCCTGGCCGTCAGCTACGGCATCATCCAGGAGCACGACGGCCGCATCGCCGTCGAGTCGGCGCCCGGCAAAGGGGCGCGCTTCGAGATGGCGTTTCCGGCGGCCGGCCCCGCCCCCGCCGCCGCGCCGCCGCCGGAGGCCGCCCCCGAGCGCCGCGCCTGCCGCATCCTCATCGTGGACGACGACCGCCTCGTGCGCGACGTGCTCCGGCGGCTGCTCGCCATGAAGGGCCACCAGGTCGCCGTGGCCGCCGGCGGCGACGAAGCGCTCGCGCACGAGGCCCTCGCCGAGGCCGACATCGTCTTTTCCGATCTGGGCATGCCCGGCATGAACGGCCGCCAGCTCGCCGAGCGCATCCGCCGCCGCTACCCCGACAAGCCCATCATCCTGCTCACCGGCGACACGCTCACCGGCGAGCCCGACGCTTTCGTGGACCTGGTGCTGCCCAAACCTTTTCAGCTCGACCAACTCGAACGCAGCATTCAGGAACTCCTGCGGCGCTGAGCCATACACGTTTCCTGTGACAATGTGTCACTCAAGCCCGCTGGTCCGCTTTTTGATGTAGCTCCCGACAGGTGAGGCCGCCGCCTTCCGCGCGCGGCCCTTTTTGTGCTATCCGACTACGCGAATGACTCCTACCCCGCTTTTACCGATAGAACTGGCTCCCCTGGAAGAAGACAAAGAGCAGAGCATCCCGCTGCCGACGGCCGATGAGGAAAAGGCTATGGGCATGAGCGAGGTGCCCGCCACGCTCCCCATCCTGGCCCTGCGCAACACGGTCCTGTTCCCCGGCGTGGTGCTGCCGATCACGGTGGGCCGCGACGCCTCGCTGCGCCTCGTCAAGGACGCCTGCAACGCCGACCGCCTCATCGGCGTGGTGGCGCAGCGCAGCAGCGAGGTCGAGAACCCGGCCGCCTCCGACCTCTACGAGTACGGCACCGTGGCGAGCATCCTCAAGCTCATCAAGATGCCCGATGGCTCCAAGTCCATCGTCATCCAGGGCAAACGCCGCTTCCACATCGACGACTTCGTGCAGACCGAGCCGTACTTCCGGGCCAACGTGCACCCCGTGGACGAGGAGTTCGAGGCCGACCAGATCGAACTCGACGCCCGTATCCGCTCGATCAAGGAGCTGGCGATCCAGATCATCAACGTCTCGCCCAACTTGCCGAGCGAGGCGGCCTATGCGATCCAGAACATCGAGTCGCCGACGTTCCTGATCCACTTCATCGCCAGCAACCTCCAGATCGACGTGGAGGAGAAGCAGGCGCTGCTCGAAACGATCCCGCTCCTGGAGCGCGCCGACCTGGCCCTGAGCCACCTCAACCGCGAGTTGCAAGTGCTGCAACTCTCCGAGGAGATCCGCACGCGCGTCAAGACCGACGTGGACAAGCAGCAGCGCGAGTACCTGCTGCGCCAGCAGATGAAGGCCATCCAGGACGAGCTGGGCGAGGGCGAGGGCAACACGGCCGAGGTCGCCACGCTGCGCAAGCGCGCCGAGGAAAAGCCGCTGCCGCAAGCGGCGCGCAAGGTCGTCGATAAGGAACTCGACAAGCTCGGGCGCACCAACCCCGCCGCCCCGGATTACGCCGTCACGCGGAACTACATCGACTGGATCCTGGATCTGCCGTGGGAGCACGTCTCGCAGGACCACCTCGACATCAAGCGCGCCGAGGAGATCCTGAACGAGGACCATTTCGGGCTGGAGCAGGTCAAGAAGCGCATCGTGGAGCACCTGGCGGTGCTCAAGCTCAAGGGCGACATGAAGGCCCCCATCCTCTGCTTCTACGGCCCTCCCGGCGTCGGCAAGACGAGCCTCGGCAAGAGCATCGCCCGCGCCATGGCCCGCGAGTTTGTGCGCATGAGCCTCGGCGGCGTCCGCGACGAAGCCGAGATCCGGGGCCACCGGCGCACCTACGTCGGCGCGCTGCCCGGGCGCGTCATCCAGGGCATGAAGAAGGCCGGCACCGGCAACCCCGTATTCATGCTCGACGAGATCGACAAGCTCGGCTCCGACTTCCGAGGCGACCCGTCGAGCGCTTTGCTCGAAGTGCTGGACCCGGAGCAGAACAACGCCTTCAACGATCATTACCTGGAGCTGGACTACGACCTCTCGAAGGTCCTCTTCATCGCCACGGCCAACTACCTGGAGCAGATCCCCGGGCCGCTGCGCGACCGCATGGAGATGATCGAGCTGACGGGCTACACGCAGGAGGAGAAGCTGGAAATCGCCCGGCGCTACCTCGTGCCGCGCCAGGTCGAGCGCAACGGCCTCAAGCCCGAGCAGTTCCGCATCACCGACGAGGCGCTGGCGCTGCTCATCGACGGGTACACGCGCGAGTCGGGCGTGCGCCAGCTCGAACGCACCATCGGCAGCGTGGCGCGTGGGGTCGCCAAGCGCGTCGCCGTCGAGGAGATCAGCGAGGCTACCGTGGACGCGCCCGACATCGAGCCGTACATCGGCGTGCGCAAGTTCTTCTCCGAGGTGGCGCAGCGCACCGAGGTGCCGGGGGTGGCGACCGGCCTCGCCTGGACGCCCGTCGGCGGCGACATCCTGTTCATCGAAGCCTCGGTCTCGCGCGGCGGCGGGCGCATGGTGCTCACGGGCCAGCTCGGCGAGGTCATGAAGGAGTCGGCGCAGGCGGCGTTTTCCTACGTGAAGGCCCACGCGCAGGAGCTGGGCATCCCGACGGACGCCTTCCGGTACTGGGATGTGCACGTGCACGTGCCCGCCGGCGCCGTGCCGAAGGACGGCCCTTCGGCGGGGGTGGCGATGCTCTCGGCGCTCGTCTCGATCTACACGCAGCGCCCGATCAAGCACACCGTCGCCATGACGGGCGAGATCACGCTGCGCGGGCTGGCCCTGCCGGTGGGCGGCATCAAGGAGAAGGTGCTGGCGGCGCGCCGGGCGGGCATCACGCAGGTGCTGCTGCCGGAGCGCAACCAGAAGGACATCGACGAGATGAAGGGCGTCACGCTCGAAGGCATCGAGGTGACCTACATCAAGCGCATGGAGGAGGTGATGGACCTGGTGCTCGAACCGGAGCCCGTCGCCGACCCGCAGCAGTTCTTCACGCTGCCCGAGTCGGAGAAGCGCGACGCGCGCGGCCCGGCCAACGGCCACGTGCCCGAGGGCGCCGTCGTGACGGCGTAGCTGCGCCTCTCGGCAAAAGCAAAAGGGCCGCCCCGGCGACAGGGCGGCCCTTTTCCGTGGGGCTAGGGGCGGCGTTCGTGGCGCTCTTCGAGCACCTTGGCGTCCTCCACGTCGCCCGCTCTGCCTTCGCGGAAGGCGCGTTCGGCCTCGGCCAGCACGCGCGCGGTGCGGTCCAGCACGGCGTCGATGAGGCCGGCGCTCAGGCGCGCAAACGCGCCCGCCACGTAGACCGTTTTGCCGAGCGCGTTGAGGTCTTCGTAGCGGATGATCTTGCCCGGCCCGTGGGGCGAGGCCGGTTCGGAAGCGCGCGGGTCGGCGTCGGGCATGGCGCGGGCGGCGGGGGTTAGATGGAGAACGTGTCGCCGCTGTTCGGCGCGTCGGGCGGCGGCATGGGGGGCTCGGGGGCGATGGGCGAGCCTTCTTCCGCCGCCGTCTTCCGCTCGGCCTCGCGGAACGCCTGCTGCACCACGTCGGCCAGAGCGGCCCCCGCCGACTCGATGCCCCGGGCGAGCGTCGTTACGGCCGCCTCCAGCACGAAAACCGCCTTATCTTCCACCCGGAGCGAGTCGAAGGCGCTCCGGGCGCGTTGATATTCTTCCTTATGCGTATCCATGGCCTTGCGTCGGTTTGTGCGGCTATGCGCGTGGAGTAAGGATAAACACCTGCTCCAGGCTGTAGACGTATCTTGCCGCGCATAGTTTCAGCCCGCCGCCATGCCCGAAGAACCCGACCCCGACCTGCTCGAAGGCATCGTTCTGCGGTCCACCGGTAGTTTGTACGACGTGCAGACGCCCGAGGGAGCCGTGCGGGCCACCATACGCGGGCGTTTCCGGCTGGAGGAGAGCGCCCAGACCAACCCCGTCGCCGTGGGCGACCGCGTGGACGTGCGGCGGCTCGCCGGCGGCGCGGCGGTCATCGAGGCGGTGCACCCCCGGCGCAACCGGCTCAGCCGCCGCGCCGCCGGCCGCCGCGTCGGCCACGAGCACATCATCGCCGCCAACATCGACCGCGCCTGGATCATCCAGTCGATCCGGATGCCCAAGATCAACACCGGCCTCATCGACCGGTTTCTGGTCATGGCCGGGTCGATGGACGTGCCCGCCGGGCTCGTGTTCAACAAAACGGACCTGATGCAGCCCGCCGACGCCGAGGCCGTCGGCTTCATCACCGAGCTGTACGCGGGCATCGGCTACCCCGTCGTGCTGACGAGCGCCCTTACCGGCGAAGGCGCCGAGGCGCTCCGCGCGGCCGTTGCGGGGCAGGTCAGCGTCGTGTCGGGGCCGTCGGGGGTGGGCAAGTCAGCCCTCATCAACCGCATCCTGCCCGAGGCGCACGTGCCGACGGGAGCCGTCAGCGAGGCCACGCGCAAAGGGAAGCATACCACCACGTTCGCCACCACCTACCCGCTGCCCGGCGGCGGCTTCATCATCGACACGCCCGGCATCCGCGAGTTCGGCATCATCGAGCTGGAGCCGGAGGAGCTGAGCTTCTACTTCAACGAGTTCCGGCCTTTCCTGCCGGAGTGCCGCTTCCTGAACTGCACCCACGACCACGAGCCGGACTGCGCCGTCAAGGCAGCCGTCGAAGAGGACCGGGTGACCCCGGAGCGCTACGACAGCTACCTCAACATTCTCGCATCGCTGCGCATGGGCGGGGCGGACGTAGGGCGCTGAGCGGCCCGCCGCTACTTTACGAGCGTGAACGTGCGCGTCTGGACGCGGCCCCCGGCGACGAGCCGGTAGACGTAGACGCCGCTGGCAAGGTCGCGCCCGCTGAACCGGAGGGTATGACGCCCGGCTTCCATGTCGCCGTCGATGAGGCGCGCCGCCTCACGGCCCAGCAAATCGAACACGCCGAGCTGCACCCGCCCGGCTTCGGGCAGCGAGAAGGCAATCGTCGTCTCGGGGTTGAACGGGTTAGGGTAGGCGGCTTCGAGTGCGTAGGCGGTCGGCAGCGCCGGGGCGCTCGCCTCGACCGTGAGCACGTCGAGCGTGTGGGTATACGTGAGGGCGGCGCCGAGCAGGGCGCCGGCGGCGCGCAGGCGCAGGGCCTCGCCGGGGGCGGCGCCTTCCGAGGCGGGCGTCTCCGGGTCGTCGCCGTAGACGGGCACAAGCCCGAGTTCGCCCGAGGCTCCTACCCGGCCTGCGCCGAGCACGCGCCCGTCGGCGCCGAGCACGTCCACCCAGGCGCCTTCGGCCAGCCCGGCGACGCGGCCCGTCACGAAGACGGCGTGCATGTTGGGCGCGGCGTCCAGGCGCGCCAGGGCGGCCTCGTGGTAGCGCGTCGCGGCGGCTTCCGCCTCGGCGAGGGCCTTGCCCGAGGGGGCGCCGTAGGTGAACCCATTGACGGCGCGGTTCAGGCGCACCCAGTAGCCTTTGCCGCGCTCCAGCGACGCGAGGGTGTTTTGCGCGCCGCCGCCGGGACGGTAGGTCTTGTAGCCGTTCGAGTACCCGACCACGGACTCCAGGTCGCCGGGAGCGAGGTTGCTGAAGGCCGCAGCCGGCGTAGCGGGCGCGGCGGGCCAGTAGCCGATGAGGTTCCAGCCCTGGCGCAGATCGACGGTGTGGCCGGGCGGGAGCAGCGTTCCGGTGACGGAGACGGTCGCAGGGGCGGCGGCGCGCGCCCAGTAGCCGTAGCCTGCCGTCAGCGCCGTGAGCGAGTTCTGCGCGCCGCCGCCCGGGCGCCAGGTCTTGTAGCCGTTGTTATAGCCCAGCAGGTTCGTCACGACGCCGGGAGCGAACATGTCCTCCGGGGCTGCCGGAGTGGGCTGCACGTAAAGCGAAATCAGGTTCCAGCCGCTCGCGAGCGCAAGGTTCTGCGTGGCCGTGCCCGTAGGGGCCGACGCGGCGTAGCGCGCGTACCCCGGCGAGGGGGCGCCGCCGGCCTGAGAAAAATACCCGCCGACGTGCAGCACGCCGTTCGAGGCCTCCAGCGCTGCAACCAGGTTGCTGGCGCCCGAGCCGAGCGCCGACCACGCCGATCCGTTCCACACGGCGATGGCGTTGGCGGCCACGCCGTTGATGCGCGAGAAGTACCCTCCGGCGTAGAGCTTCCCGTCGTCGGCGATCTCGAGCGCGTATACGCCCGCAGGGGCGCCCCCGCCGGGGCTCTGGATTGTGCCCGAGCCGAGGGCCGACCAGGTCGACCCGTTCCACGCGGCGACCCAGTTCGCCGGGACGGAAGCGCCTTGCGGGTTTGCCGCGGTGAAGATGCCGCCCACGTACAGCGTGTTGCCCTGCGCCTTCAGGCTGGTGACGGGGGCGTTGACGCCGCCGCCGACCATCGAGAGGGCTGCGCCGTTCCAGGAGTAGAGGCTGCCTGCGCCGCCGCCGGTATACGGGTAATTCCCTCCGAAGTAGAACGTGCCGTTCTGCGTCCGGGCGATGCTCGAAACGTAGCTTTCGTCGGCCACGGCGTTGGGGATGCCGCCGCCGATGACCGACCAGGCGCCTGCGGTGTACTGCGCGACGAGGCCGGTAAAGTAGCCGCCCGCCAGGAGCCGGCCGGCCGGCGCGTCCCAGTAGAGCTGCGTGACGGTGTTGTTGAGGCCGCCGCCGAGCGCCGTCCAGGCCGCGCCGTTCCAGCGCGCCACGTTCACGGCCGCCACGGCGCCCGCCTTGTCGAACGTGCCGCCTACATACAGGTTGCCCGCCGCGTCCGTCGCCAGGGCGCTGACGGCTCCCTGCTGGGCGCCCAGAGAGACGCCGCCGCCCACGCTGCTCCACTGGCTGCCGTCCCACCGGGCGAGGCTTTTGGCGGCCACGCCGTTGACCGACGTGAAGGAGCCTCCGGCGTATACGTCGCCGTTGGGAGCCTTCGCCAGCGCCACGACCGGCCCGTTGAAGCCTACGCCGAGCTGCTCCCACAACTCATCGCCGGGAGCGTTGGGGCTTGCAGGGCCGCGCGCGTCGGCGCCGAAGCGCGGCGCGGCGGCGCGGAAGTCCGGCGCCTGCCGGGCGTAGCCGCCGGCCTCGCGCGGCGCCTCGGCGCGCTGCGCCTCGGCGGTCGGGGCAAGGGCGCTCAGGGCGGCGCACAGCGCAAGAAGGGCAAGGATGTGCTTCGTAGCAACCTTCAGGATCATACGGGTGGTGTGCTGGGGGATCGGTCGGGGTGAGGGCTGCCGTCCGGATGGGAGCAAAAAAGGCGAGCAGGTCGCCTTCTCCTTCAGCATGGAGTATAGGCGCTGCGCCGCTTCCGAGACGAAAATTTTTCGTTACCGGAGCAGGAGGGCGCAAAAAAGGGCCGCGCCCGGGGCTTTTGCGCGCCGGGCGCGACGGCTCAGAACGGGTCGGACGGGTCCCTCGGGCGGGGCGGCGCTTTCTTCGGGGGCGCGGCGCTCTTGGAGGGCGCCGTTTTTGCCGGGGTCGAGGGCTTTTTCGGCGCAGCGGCCTTGGCCGGGGCCTTCTTGGCGGCGGCTTTTTTCGGCGCGGCGGGCTTTTTGGCGGCGCTCGCCTTGGTCGGGGCGGCCGCTTTCTTGGGGGCCGCCTTTTTCGGCGCGGCGGCGGGTTTGCGCGTGCGGCCGGGCTTGGCGGCGCCTTCTTTGGCGCGCAGCAGCGCCAGCGCTTCTTCCAGCGTCACGGCCTCGACGGGGCGCTCTTTGGGCAGCGTCGCGTTGGTCTTGCCGTGCTTGACGTAAGGGCCGAACCGGCCGTCCAGGATTTGCACCTCCCGGCCCGTTTCGGGGTGCGCGCCGAGGTCGCGGAGGGCCTTCGAGCGGCCCATCTTCTTGTCGATCAGCTCGATGGCGCGCGGCAGCGCCACCGCGAGCACGTCGTCGTCCTTGCCGAGCGAGGCGTAGAGCGTGCCCATCTGCACGTACGGCCCGAAGCGCCCGATGCCCGCCTTGATCTCCTTGGCGTGCTCGGGGTGCAGGCCCAGAGGGCGCGGCAGCGCGAGCAGCCCGAGGGCCATGTCCAGGTCGAGGTCGGCGGGGTCGAGGTGCTTCGGCAGGGAGGTGCGGCGCGGCGCCTTCGTGTCTTCGTCGGCGCCGAGCTGCACGTACGGGCCGTAGGGGCCTTTCTTGAGCAGCACCGGCAGGCCCGTCTCGGGGTCGGCCCCGAGCGGCTCGTCGGCGGCGCGGTGCTCCACGAGGCAGCGGCGCAGATCCTCCTCGGTCACGTCGGCCGGAGGCAGGCCCTCGGGCAGCGACGCCTTGCGCAGTTCGCCCTCGACTTCGCCCTCGACGTAGGGGCCGTACTTGCCCACGCGCACGACGTAGTCGCCCCACTTCGGGCTCTGGATCGTCGAGACCGTGCGGGCGTCCACCTCGTCGAGCGCGTCGTCCACGAGCCGGACGAGGCCCTCCTCGCCCTGGTAGAAGTCTTTCAGGTAGGGCCGCGCCTGTTTCTGCCCGGCGGCGATGTCGTCGAGCACTTTTTCCATGGCCGCCGTAAAGCGCAGATCGACCAGCCGCTCGAACTGGCTTTCGAGCAGGTTGTTGGTGGCGAAGGCCGTGAAGGAAGGGGCGAGCTGGCCGCCGTTGCGCGCGGCGTAGCCCCGGTGCGTGATCGTGTCGATGATGGAGGCGTAGGTGCTCGGGCGCCCGATGCCCTCGCTTTCGAGCGTCTTGATGAGCGTGGCTTCGGTGTAGCGGGCGGGGGGCTTGGTTTCGTGGCCGACGGCCTCCAGGCGGCGGCACTCGGGGCGGTCGCCGCGCGCCAGCGGCGGCAGGGGCTGCTCGCGGTCTTCCAGAGCGGCCTCCGGATCGTCGGAGCCTTCGACGTAGACGCGGAAGAAGCCGGGAAACTCGATGGTTTTGCCGCTGGCCCGGAACGTGGCCGCCTCGCCCGCTTCGAGGGTCGCCGTGACCATGCGCAGGCGGGCATCGGCCATTTGCGAAGCCACCGTGCGCTTCCAGATAAGATCGTAGAGGCGCGCCTCCACGCCGGACAGGCCGATTTCGTCGGCGGTGCGCATGGCGCTGCCGGCCGGGCGGATGGCTTCGTGCGCCTCCTGCGCGTTGGCGACGCGCGTGGCGTAGCGCCGCACCGCCGGGCTCAGGTACCGCTCGCCGTAGCGCTCGGCAATGGCCGCGCGGGCGGCCGTGACGGCTTCGTTCGAGAGGCTCGTCGAGTCGGTGCGCATGTAGGTGATGTGGCCGTTCTCGTAGAGGCTTTGGGCCACGCGCATGGTGTCGCGGGCCGAGAGGCCGAGCTTGCGGCTGCCTTCCTGCTGGAGCGTCGAGGTGATGAACGGAGCCGCCGGCGCGCGCGTGGCGGCGCGCTCCTCCACGCGCGAGACCGTCCACGGCTCGGCGGGCAGCAGTTCGGCCAGGGCATGGGCGCGCACCTTGTCCAGCAGCACCACGTCCTTGCCCTCCACGAGCCCTTCCTTGAGGCGGCCCGTGGCGGCGTCGAAGTCCTTGCCCGAGGCGAGGCGCACCCCTTCCAGGTGCGTCATCTGCGCCTCGAAGGCGCGCCCCTGGTGGGCGAGCTGCGCCTTCAGGTCCCAGTAGCCCGCCGAGACGAAGGCCATGCGCTCTTTCTCGCGCAGCACCAGCAGGCGCACGGCTACGCTCTGGACGCGCCCGGCCGAGAGGCCCCGCGCGATTTTCTTCCAGAGCAGCGGCGAGATGGTGTAGCCGTAGAGCCGGTCGAGCACGCGCCGCGTCTCCTGCGCATCGACGAGGTTCGTGTTGATCTGGCGCGTTTTCGTGAGCGCCCCCAGGATGGCCTCGCGCGTGATCTCGTGGAAGACCATGCGGCGCACCGGCACGCGCGGCCGCAGCACTTCGAGCAGGTGCCACCCGATGGATTCGCCCTCGCGGTCTTCGTCCGTGGCGATGTACACCTCGTCGGCCTCCTTGGCCGCCGCGCGCAGCTCGCGCACCACTTTTTCCTTTTCCGGCGGGATGATGTAGAGCGGCTCGAAGTCGCCCTCGACGTTGACGCCGAGGCGCGCCCACGCCGCCCCGGCCAGGGCCGCCGGGATCTGCGCCGCTGAGGCGGGCAGGTCGCGGATGTGCCCCATGCTCGCCTCGACGCGGTACTCCCCGGCGGGCAGGAACTTGCGGATGGTCCTCGCCTTCGTGGGCGACTCTACGACAACCAGTTTAGCCATGGCGACCCCTCTACCGGTGCGGCAGTGCACGCGGGGCGTCAATATAGCACCCCGCGCTGCGGCGGCATAGTAAAAAGGCTTGCCCCGCCGCGCCCGGCCGGCGCCTGCCTGCGGCGCGGAGGCTCCAAAAAGCTGATCATTCTATGAATAAAGTTGTTCGCCAAAACCACCAGATATTCTTAGATTGCAGCCGGGTAATACCGCTGACTGAAAAGACCGGCGGCGCGCCGGAATGGTTGCATTCGGGCGCGCGCGCCGCGACCCACCGAAGCGGATGCTTCACGAGACCGCGCCTGCCTCGGCAGGGCGGCCCCTCCCAGGCCCTTCGGGCAAGGCCCCGGGCCTATCCGGATTCACCATCAAACATGTCATCATGGTAACTGTGGACACCAAGTTCGTCTACGTTTTCGGCAACGGAAAGGCAGACGGCGACAAGAGCCAAAAAGCGCTCCTCGGCGGCAAAGGCGCCAACCTGGCCGAGATGAGCGCCATCGGGCTGCCCGTACCGCCGGGATTTACGATCACGACGGAAACGTGCAAGTACTATAGCGAGCACCAGGGCCTCTGGCCCGAGGGGCTCAAGGAGCAGATCACCGAGGGCATCGAGTTTCTGGAGAACGCCATGGGCGCGCGCTTCAACGACGCCCAGAACCCGCTGCTCGTCTCGGTGCGCAGCGGCGCGGCCAGCTCCATGCCGGGCATGATGGACACGGTGCTCAACCTCGGCCTCAACGACCGCGTCGTCGAGGGCCTGGCCAAAAAGACCGGCAACGAGCGCTTCGCCTACGACGCCTACCGCCGCTTCATCGACATGTTCGGCGACGTAGTCGTCGGCGTGCACCACGACCACTTCGAGGACGTGATCCACGAGCTCAAGCGCGAGCGCGGCGTGACCGAGGATACGGACCTCACGGCCGACGATCTGCGCGTGCTCGTGGACCGCTACAAAGCCGTTTACCGCCAGCATACGGGCTTCATGTTCCCCGAAGACCCGCGCGAGCAGCTCGACATGGCGATCAACGCCGTGTTCCGCTCGTGGGACGGCGAGCGCGCCGTCAAGTACCGCCGCATCAACAAGATCACCGGGTTGCTCGGCACGGCCGTCAACGTGCAGGCGATGGTCTTCGGCAATATGGGCGACAACAGCGGCACCGGCGTGTGCTTCACGCGCAACCCCTCCACGGGCGAAAACAAGCTCTACGGCGAGTTCCTCGTGAACGCCCAGGGCGAAGACGTAGTGGCGGGCATCCGCACCCCGGCTTCCATCGACCAGATGTCTCAGCACTTCCCGCAGGCGTACAAGGAACTCGTCGGGGTGACGCACCGCCTGGAGAAGCACTACAAGAACATGCAGGACATCGAGTTCACCGTCCAGGAGCAGCGCCTGTACATCCTCCAGACGCGCCACGGCAAGCGCACCGGCTCGGCGGCCATCAAAATCGCCGTGGATCTGGTGCAGGAGGGCCTGGTGACCAAGCAGGACGCCGTGCGCGACCTCGTGGAGCCCAACCAGCTCGACCAGCTCCTGCACCCGCACTTCGAGAACGAGACGAGCTACCGCGAGCGCGTCATCGGGCGCGGGCTGCCGGCCTCCCCCGGCGCGGCCGTGGGCCAGGTGGTCTTCTCGGCCGACGAAGCCGAAGAGGCCGTCCAGCAGGGCAAGCGCGTCATCCTCGTCCGCATCGAGACGAGCCCCGAAGACGTGGGCGGCATGCACGCGGCCGAAGGCATCCTTACCTCGCGCGGCGGCATGACCTCGCACGCGGCCGTCGTGGCGCGCGGCTGGGGCAAGCCGTGTGTGGCCGGCTGCGGCGACATCGTCATCAACTACAAGAACAAGAGCTTCACGAACGGCCACGTCACCGTCAAGGAGTTCGACTGGATCTCGCTCAACGGCTCGACGGGCGAGGTGATCCTGGGCGCCGAGGACCTCGTCGAGGCCTCGCTCTCGGGCGACTTCGCGCAGTTCATGGAGTGGGTGGACGCCTTCCGCACGATGGCCGTCCGCACCAACGCCGACACCCCGGCCGACGCGGCCAAGGCGCGCGAGTTCGGCGCGCAGGGCATCGGGCTGTGCCGCACCGAGCACATGTTCTTCGAGGGCGACCGCATCATCGCCATGCGCGAGATGATTCTGGCCGCCACGGAGAAGGACCGCCGCGCGGCGCTCGGCAAGCTGCTGCCCTACCAGAAGGAAGACTTCCTCGGCATCTTCGAGGCGATGGCCGGTTTGCCGGTGACCATCCGCCTGCTCGACCCGCCGCTGCACGAGTTCTTGCCGCACGACAGCAAGGGCCAGCAGGAAATGGCGAGCCAGATGAACATCTCGGTCGAGACCGTACAGGCCAAAGTCGCGGCGCTGCACGAGCTGAACCCGATGCTCGGCCACCGGGGTTGCCGCCTGGGCATCACCTACCCCGAGATCACGGAGATGCAGACGCGCGCCATCATCGAGGCCGCCGTCGAGCTGAAGCAGAAAGGCGCCGACGTGCTGCCCGAGATCATGGTGCCCCTGGTCGGCACGATGGAGGAGTTCGCCAACCAGAAGCTGCTCATCCAGCAGACCGCCGAGAAGGTCTTTGCGGAGAAGGGAGCCCGCGTCGAGTATCTCATCGGCACGATGATCGAGGTGCCCCGCGCCGCGCTCATCGCCGACGAGATCGCGCAGGAGGCCGAGTTCTTCTCCTTCGGCACGAACGACCTGA
>CBDTTW010000046.1:0-18551 GCA_965363675.1 uncultured Rhodothermaceae bacterium | reverse complement strand
GTTGACGCCCACCACCTCGTTGTAGTACTTGCGGCGGGAGCCGTGGTTGGCGATCATCCGGACGCGCTCATGCAGGGCGTCGTCCTGGGCGAGCACGGCCCCGGCGTCGCCGTAGGCGCCGAGGTTCTTCGACGGGAAGAACGAGAGGCACCCGAGCGCGCCCAGGCCGCCCGCCCGGCGCCCCCGGTACTCGGCCCCGATGGCCTGCGCGTTGTCCTCCACGACGGCGAGATGATGCCGGGCGGCGATCTCCAGAAGCGGGTCCATGTCGGCGGGTTGCCCGAACAGGTGCACCGGCACAATGGCGCGCGTGCGCGCGGTGATGAGCGGCTCGACGGCGGCCGGGTCGAGGTTGAACGTGCGCGGGTCGATGTCGGCAAAGACCGGGACGATGCCGAGCAAGGCCGCCGCCTCGGCGGTGGCGATGAACGTAAAGGCCGACGTGATGACCTCGTCGCCCGGCCGCAGGCCGAGGGCCATGAAGGCGATCTGGAGCGCGTCGGTGCCGTTGGCGACGCCCGTAGCGTGGCGCACGCCGAGGTGGGCGGCCAGGTCGCACTCGAACTTCTCGACGAAGGGGCCGCGGATGAAGCTTGCCGAGTCGAGAACTTGCTGAATCGCGGCGTCCATCTCGCCTTTGATGGCGAGGTACTGGCCGCGCAGGTCTACCATTTGCAGGTCATCCATCGGGGGCGGGGGTTGAGGCGCGGGCGCTAGAGGGGCCAGCCCTGGCGGTCCAGCAGTTGTTCTTCGGGCACGGCGCGCAGCGGGCGCGCGGGCGCGCCGGCGTAGACGGTCGCGGCGTCGGCGTCGTGGGTGAGCACGGCCCCGGCGGCGACGACGGCGTCCGGCCCGAGCGTTTTGCCGGGCAGCACCACGGCGCCTACGCCGAGGCGCGCGCCGCGCTGCGCCGTGATGCCCTTAAAGTGGGCGAACCGCTCGGGGGTGCGCCCGATGAAGTTGTCGTTGCTCGTCAGCACGCCGGGGGCCACGAACACGCGGTCTTCGAGCACCGAGTAGGCCGTGAGGTAGCAGTTGGTTTCGAGCTTGCAGCAGCGCCCGATGCGGCAGTGGTTCTCTACGGCGACGCCCCGCCCGACGATGGTGAAGGCGCCGATCTGCACGTCCTCGCGGACGGTGGCCAAGTCGGCCACGAGCACGCCCTCGCCGAGCACGCAGCCGGCGTAGACGACCGCGCCCGAGCCGACGAGGCAGCCGTCGCCGATGCGGGCGGGCGGCTGCGCCTCGGCGCCGGTTACGGCGCTGTTCGAGGCGCGCAGCGGCTGCTTGCCGATGGAAGCGTGGTCGTCGATGCGCACGTCGCGGCCTATGTGTACGCCCTCGTGCACCACCACATGATGCCCCAGCACGACGCCTTCGCCGAGGGTGGCCCCCGCGCCGACGACGCAGAAATGCCCCATGCGCACCGAGGGATGCACGCGGGCCGTGGGGTCGATGCCGGCGGTAGGCATAGGGGAACTCCAGGGGGCGGCGCTGAGGCCGCCGAATCGTTACGTTCTACGGACGCGTGCAACCTGGCCTTCCGCTGGGGCGTGCATCCCCCGGGAAAGGCCGGGCCGTCTTCCGGCCGTAATATACTCCATGCAGCGCGCTTGCTCTCCCGTTCCGGAGCGCCCGATTCGCGCGCCGCTCAGCCTTCGCTACGCCATGCACGCCCTCGCCGTACTGCTGCTGCAACTCGCCCCCGGCGCGACGCCCATGCCCACGCCGGGCAGCGCCGCCCACTCGGGGCTCGAATGGCTGGTCATCGCCAGCATCGTGCTGCCGATCCTGCTGCTCTACGCGCTCGTGTTCGCCGGGCGGGGCCGCACCTGAGCCTAGAAGTTGGGCGTAATGGCGTGCTCGCGGTAGAAGGCGTCGATAATTGCGACGGCCTCGGCCGGGTCGTCGGTGATCGTGAACAGCTCGCGCTCGTCCCGGCCGATGTACGCCGACTCCATCATGACGCTCTCGATCCAACCGATGAGGCCCTGCCAGTACTGCGTGCCCATCAGGATGATCGGGAAGCGCGTAGACTTGCCGGTCTGGATGAGGGTAATCGCCTCGAAGAACTCGTCGAGGGTGCCGTAGCCGCCGGGCAGCACGATGAAGCCCTGGGCGTACTTGATGAACATCACCTTGCGGACGAAGAAAAAGTCGAAGTTGATGAGCTTGTCGCGGTCGATGTAGGGGTTGGCGGACTGCTCGTGCGGGATGACGATGTTCAGGCCCACGCTGACGCCGCCGGCCTGGTGCGCGCCTTTGTTGGCCGCCTCCATGATGCCCGGGCCGCCGCCCGTAATGACGCCGTACTTCGCCTCGACGAGGCGCGCGGCCACGTCCTCGGCCATTTGGTAGTACGGGTCGCCGGGAGGCGTGCGGGCCGAGCCGAAGATGGAGACGCACGGGCCCAGGCGCGAGAGCGTCTCGAAGCCATCGACGAACTCCGACATGACGCGGAAGATGCGCCAGAGGTCTTTGACGCGGCTTTGCTGCCAGGCTTCGAGTTCGTGGTGCGTAAGCTTGTCGGCGTTGTCCACAGGGGCGGGCGAGTTGGCGAGCGGAGGGGTGATCATGGGAACGGTGCGGTCAGGAGAAAAAAGCCGGGAGCGCTTCCCGGGGGTTTAACAAGAATCGCGCCGCAGAGCAGCGTTCGGGGGCGCGTGGGGGGTGCAAAAAAACACCGCTGCGACCCGAAAGCCGCAGCGGTGTATTACAACGGGCAAGGAGGTTAGTTGCGGCTCCCGACCTGCTCGCGGAACTCGTCGCTGGCGTAGATGGCGATTTCCACGCGGCGGTTCTGGCTGCGGCCGGAGTCGGTGGCGTTGCTCGCTACAGGCTCCATCTCGCCCTTGCCGAGCGTCGTGACGCGGGCGCGGGCGACGCCCTGCGACTGGAGGTACTGCGCGGCGGCGCGGGCGCGCTGCTCCGAAAGCGTCTGGTTATACGAGTCGGAGCCCCGGTCGTCGGTGTGCCCGACGATCATGATCTCGGTGTTCGGGTACTTGGCGAGACTCGCGGCCAGGTCGCGGAGGTTCGCCTTGGCGGGGGCCATCAGCTCCGACGAGTCGTAGCCGAAGAGGATCGCCGAGTCGAAGGTAATCTGGATGCCCTCGCCGACGCGCTCGACCTGGGCGCCTTCGAGGTCGCCTTCCAACTCCTCGGCCTGCTTGTCCATCTGCTGCCCGATGACCGCGCCGGCCGTGCCGCCGAGCACCGCGCCGATGATGGCGCCCTTGGCGGCGTTGCCCGTGACCTTGCCGATCACGGCGCCGGCGGCCGCGCCCGCGCCTGCGCCGGTGGCGGCGCCGCGCTCGGTCTTGCTCATGCCGGCGCAACCGCCCAGCACGAGCGCTACGGCCAGGACCAGGGCCAGCGGCCCGCGAAACTGCTTTTGCGTATGCTCTTTGTTCATTGCTCGTTCCTCTGTGGGGTATTTTCGATAACCTTTCGCTGATCCCTTATCCAAGTGCGGCGCCAAAAACGCGCACTCGGCGTATAAGCACCCCCCACGTATGAGAATGGCGTACAACGGTTCCGCCGGTTACCGATACGTTGTGATCTGCGCGGCGGCGGCGGCCTGCATTCGGCGTATACGGCCCCGGCGGAGCGGCCTTGCGGAGGCGAGGCGCCCTACGTCCGGCCGCTTGGGAGCGCCGAAGCGTCTACTTTACTGAACACGTTATCTTGCCTTTGCCCGCTCCGGGGGGCGTTTAGGCCCGTGGCTTGTCTGAGGTCTGCATGAAGCTTTATCCTGCCGCCGCGCCGGAAACGCTGGGCTTCGAGCCGGTGCGGCAGCGCCTGGAGAGCCACACCTTGAGCCGCCTCGGCGAGGCGCGCCTGCGCCACATGCGCCCCTTCGAGCGCCTGGACGAGGCCCGCGAAGAGCTGGCGCGCGTCTCGCAGTTCGCCGACGCGCTCCGCTTCGACGACCCCGTGCCCCTGGAACACGTGCTCGACGTGCGCGAGGTGACGCGGCGCCTGGCCCCGCAGGAAGCGTTCGTGGCTCCCGAGGACCTGCTGGCCCTCCGCCTGACGCTGGCTACGCTCCGGCGCGTGCGCGCCTACTTCGAGACGCGCCGGGCCAAATACCCGGCCGTATGCGGCCTTGCCGGGCGCATCGCGCCGCTGCCCGGCGTCGAGGAAGCCATCGCCCGCGCGGTGGACGACGAAGGCCGCCTCCGCGATGACGCCTCGCCCGAGCTGCGGCGCCTCCGCCGGCTGCTGCTTCAGCGCCAGGGGCAACTGCGCGAGATGCTTCAGCAGGAGCTGCGCCGCGCCATCGGGCAGGGCTTTGCCACCGAGGATCAGCCTACGCTGCGCAACGGGCGCATGGTGATCCCCGTGCGCGCCGAAGCCAAGCGCAAGGTGCAGGGCTTCGTGCAGGACATCTCGGCCACCGGACAGACGGTTTACATCGAGCCGTCGAGCTGTCTCGACCTGAACAACGAGATCCGTGAGATCGAGTCGGAGGAGCGCCGCGAGATCGAGCGCATCCTGCGCGCCGTAGCCGCCGCCGTGCGCGAGCGCCTGGCCGAGGTGCAGGAGAACATCCGCATCCTCGGCGCGCTCGACTTGCTTCAGGCCAAGGCGCGCCTCGCCGCCGAGTTGGAGGCGTCGGTGCCGCAGCTCAACGATGAAGGCATCCTCGACATCCGCAAGGGCCGCAACCCCGGCTTGCTGCTGCGGTTTCGGCGCATCCGCCAGGAAACCGGCGAGGAGCGCCGGGTCGTCCCGCTCGACCTCAGGCTGGGCGCCGACGCCTCGACGCTTATCATCACCGGCCCAAACGCGGGCGGCAAGACGGTGGCGATGAAGACGGTGGGGCTCTTTGCGCTCATGCTGGCCTATGGGCTGCCCATTCCGGCCGATCCGCTCTCGAACTGCTGCCTGTTCCGCCGCCTCATGATCGACATCGGCGACCAGCAGTCGCAGGAGGAGGACCTTTCGACGTTCAGCTCGCACATCGCGCGCATGAAGTACATGGTCAGCCAAGCCGCCCCGGACGTGCTCATCCTGATCGACGAGGCGGGCACCGGCACCGATCCGGCAGAAGGGGGCGCGCTGGCCCAAGCCGTCTTCGAGCGGCTGACGGCGGCGGGCGCACGCACCATCGCCACGACGCACCACGGCACGCTCAAGGTGTTCGCCCATGAGACGCCGGGCGTCGAGAACGGGTCGATGCAGTTCGACCAGGAGACGCTCAGCCCGACGTACCGTTTTCAGCAGGGCATCCCCGGCTCGTCGTATGCCTTCGAGATTGCCCAGCGCGGCGGGCTGCACCGCGACGTGCTGCGCCGGGCGCGGGCGCTCGTGGGGCGGCAGAAAACGTCGCTCGAAGAGCTTATCACGGCGTTCCAGGCGCGCACCCAGGCCCTGGAGCAGCAGCTTGCCGAGGCCGGGCGCCGCGAAGAAGAAGCCGCCGCCGAGCGCCGCCGCTACGAGCAGCGCGCCGAAACGCTCGCCCGCCGCACCGACGAGATCACGCAGAAAGCCGTCGAGGAGGCCGAGCGCATCGTCGCGGCGGCCAACGCGCGCATCGAGCGAACCGTGCGCGAGATCCGCGAGGCCCAGGCCGACCGCGACCAGACGCGCGAGGCGCGCGAGCGGCTCACCGAGCTGCGCGAAACGCTGGAGCAGAAGCGCCGCGACCTGGAAACCCGCCGCCCCGCCGCGCGCAAGCCGGCCCGCACGGCGCGTCCGGCGCCCGCCGCGCCTCCGGCGGCCGACATCCGCGCGGGCGACCTCGTCGTGGTGGACGACGGCAAGACGCCCGCCGAAGTGCTGGAGATCAGCGGCGGCGAAGCCTACGTCGCCATTGGGGCGGCGCGGATGCGCGTGCGGCTGAACCGCTTGCAGCGCGTGGGCGGCCCCAAGAAGCAGGTGGTCACGTACCGCCGCGTCGGGGCGGACGGCGCCGCCGCACTGGGGGCGCTCGGGGCGCAGCGGGCCGTGGACCTGCGCGGCCGCCGCGCCGACGAGGCCGTGGCCGAGGTGGAGCGCCTCATCGACGCGGCGATTCTGGCAAACCTCGACACCGTCGAGGTGCTGCACGGCAAAGGCACCGGGGCGCTGCGCCAGGCCATCCACGAGTACCTGACCCGCTCGCCGGATGTGGCCTCCTTCGAGGAAGCGCCCATCGAGCAGGGCGGCGCCGGGGTTACGCACGTGCATCTCAAATAGCCGCCCGCCGCTATGGCTCGCATCGTCATCACGCGCCCGCTGCCCGAGGAAGGGCCGGCGGCGCTCGCCGGTCACGACGTGTACGTCCACGACCCCACGCCGCCGCCGGCGCGCCTCTCGGAGCAGGAGCTGGCCCGTCTGGCCGGCGGGGCCGAGGCCGTCATCACGGTGCTCTCCGACCCGCTCGGCGCGGCCTTCTTCGAGGCATGCCCGCGCCTGCGCGTGGCGGCGCAGTTCGCCGTCGGCTACGACAACATCGACGTGGAGGCGGCGCGGCGGCAGGGCGTCGTCGTGACGAACACGCCCGGCGTGCTCACCGAGGCGACGGCCGACATGGCGTTTGCCCTCCTGCTGGCCTGTTGCCGCCGGATCACGGCGGCCGACCGCTACGTGCGCGAGGGGCGCTTCCACCGGTGGGAGACGATGCTGCTGCTGGGCGCGGAACTGCACGGCAAGACGCTCGGCATCGTCGGGATGGGCCGCATCGGCGGGGCGGTGGCCCGGCGGGCGCGCGGCTTCGGGATGCGGGTGCTCTACCACAACCGCACGCCCTCGCCCGAGGCCGACGCGCTCGGGGCGACGCGGCGCCCGCTGGAGGCGCTGCTCTCCGAGAGCGACATCGTCTCGCTGCACTGCCCGCTCAACGCCCAAAGCCGCCGCCTGATCGACGCGGCGGCGCTGGCGCGCATGAAGCCGGGCGCTTACCTCATCAACACGGCGCGCGGCCCCATCGTGGACGAAGCGGCGCTCGTGGAGGCGCTGCGCGCCGGCCGGTTGGCGGGCGCGGGCCTCGACGTGTTCGAGGACGAGCCGCGGGTGCACCCCGGCCTGCTCGGCCTGGAGCAGGTGACGCTTGCCCCGCACCTCGGCAGCGCCACCCACGAGACGCGCCGCGCCATGGCCGAAATGTGCGCCCGCGCCGTGCGCGCCGTGCTCGACGGCGCCGCCGAGATTCCGTACCGGGTGGCCTGAGGCCGCCGGATCCCCGCGCGCGGTCGGGGCGTTCGTAAGGTTTGCGCGCCAACCGGCGCGCAGCGCCTTTCCCGGACATCCCGACGCCCCTATGCGACCGCTGGCGCGGCTGAACCCTTACTTCTGGAAATACCGGCGGCTGTTCATCCCCGGGCTGCTGTGCGCCATCGTGTCGGCGGGCTTCAGCATCGTCGTGCCGATTGTGGTGCGCCAGGGCGTGGACAGCATCCCGCGTTTCGTGGCGCTTTACCGGCTCTACGAAGGCACGCCCGCCGAGGCCGCCGTGTACGGCTCGTTCCGGAGCGGGCTAGTGCAACTCGGCGCGCTCATCATCCTGCTCAGCGTGTTTTCGGGGCTGTTCTCTTTCCTGATGCGCCAGACGGTGGTCGCAGCCTCGCGGCACTTCGAGTTCGATTTGCGCAACGTGTTCTACGAGCACTTGCAGCGCCTCTCGCCGCGCTTTTACAACCGCTATACCACCGGCGACATGATGACGCGCGCCTCCAGCGACATCGAGCAGGTGCGCCGCTATATCGGCCCGGCGGTCATGTACACGGTGCGCGCCGTCGTGCTCGTCCTGACGGCCCTCAGCGTGATGCTCATCATCTCGCCCCGGCTGACGTTCTACGCGCTCATCCCGATGCCTTTCCTGGCGACGGCCGTTTTCTTCGTGGCGAAGCTGGTGCACGCCCGCTCCGACGCCATCCAGCGCCAGTACTCGGCGCTCACGAGCCGGGTGCAGGAGGCTCTTTCGGGCATCCGCGTCCTCAAGGCGTACACGCGCGAGGAGGCCGAAGCCCGCGCCTTCGAGCACGAGAGCCTCGCCTACCGCGACCGCATGCTCGGGCTGGCGCGCGTCGATGCGTTCTGGCGGCCGGTGTTTCTGCTGCTGGTGGGCCTCTCGACGATCATCGTCGTGTGGGTGGGCGGCCGCCTCGTCATGGAAGGCGCCGTCACCATCGGCAACATCGCCGAGTACCTGATCTACGTGACCCTCATGACGTGGCCCGTCGCCTCCATCGGCTTCGTCATCAGCATGGTGCAGCGCGCCTCGGCCTCCATGTCGCGGCTGGCCGAAATCCTGGATACGCCCGCCGCCGTCGTGGACTCGGAGCGCACCGACCATACGATCCGGGCGGTCGAGGGGGCCATTGCCTTCGAGGGCGTGCATTTCCGCTACGGCCCCGGCCTGGGGGCGGCCCTGGAGGACGTGAGCTTCTCGGCCCCGGCAGGCGCCACGCTCGCCATCGTCGGGCGCACCGGCTCGGGCAAGTCCACGCTCGTGCGCCTGCTGACGCGCCTGTTGGAGCCCGACGACGGGGTGGTGCGCATCGACGGGCGCGACCTCCGCGAGATCCCGCTGGAAGTCTTGCGGCGGGCGGTGAGCTACGTGCCGCAGGAGGTTTTCCTGTTTAGCGACACGGTCGCCAACAACATCGCCTTCGGCAAGCTGGGGGCCTCCGAGGCCGAGGTGGAGCAGGCCGCCGCCGAGGCCGAGCTGTTGGCCAACGTGCGCGACTTCCCCGAGGGCTTCGGCGCCTTCGTCGGCGAGCGCGGCATCACGCTCTCCGGGGGGCAGAAGCAGCGCGCCTCCATCGCCCGCGCCCTCATCCGCGACCCGCGCATCCTTGTGCTCGACGATGCGCTCTCGGCGGTGGACACCAACACCGAGCGCGCGATTCTGGCGAACCTGCGCCGCAGCTTCGGCGACCGCACCCTGGTCATCGTCAGCCACCGCATTTCGGCGGTGCAGCATGCCGACCTGATCCTGGTGCTGGAGGACGGCCGCATCGCCGAGCGCGGCGACCACGACGCGCTCGTAGCGCAGGAAGGCATCTACGCGAACCTGCACCGCAAGCAGCTCCTCGAACAGGAGCTGGAGGCGCTCTCCTGAGATGCACGCCGCGCCCACCGTTTGCGCCGGAGCCGTCTATGGGCTTTGACCTCGTGCCCCTGGGCACGTCCTCGGCGCTGCCCACCCGCGAGCGGCATCTTTCCGCGGTCGCCCTCGTGCGCGAGGGGCAGGTATACCTGTTCGATTGCGGCGAGGGCACGCAGTTTCGGCTGATGCAGGCGGGCATCAAACGCTCGCAGATCGAGGCGGTGTTCATCACGCACTTTCACGGCGACCACTTTTTTGGTTTGATGGGGCTCTACGCCACCATCGCCCTGCTGGGCCGCGAGCGCCCGCTGACCCTGTGCGGCCCCGTGGGCCTGCGCCGCGTCCTGGAAGCCTTGCCGGGCCTGACCGAGCGCCCGTCGGACGGCTTCGAGGTCGAGTACGTCGAGGTAGGCCCGGAGGCGGCCGGGGCCGTCGTCTACGAGCGCGCCGGGGTGCGCGTGGAGGCGCGCCCGCTGGAGCACGGCGTGTTCACGCTCGGCTACCGCTTTGCCGAAGCGCCGCGCCCCGGCGCGCTCGACGCTGCGCGCGCCCGCCGCCTCGGCGTAACCGAGGGCCGCGACTTCGGGCGTCTCAAGGCGGGCGAGGACGTAGTCTTGCCTTTGGGGGCGCGCGTGCGGGCGGCCGACGTGCTCGGGCCGGAGCGCCCCGGGGCGGCCTTCGCCTACGTGACCGACACGCGCCCCTGCGCGAACGGCGTGCTGCTGGCCCGCGCGGCCGACGTGCTCTACCACGAGGCTACCTTCGCCGACGATATGGCCGCCCGCGCCGTCGCCGTCGGGCACTCGACGGCGCGCGAGGCCGCCGGGGTGGCGCGCGCGGCGGGCGCGCGGCGGCTCTTGCTTACGCACTTCAGCGCCCGCTACCAGACGACCGAGCGCCTGGAGGCCGAGGCCCGCGCCGTCTTCCCCGAGGCCGCCTGCGCCCGCGAACTCGTCCCGATCCGGGTGGACCCCTCCGATTCTCCGCAAACCGCCGATGCCTGTGGCTGAGAACGATCCGGAAACCAAAACGGCGGCTCCCTCGCTCGATGGGCGCTTGCTGCGGCGCATCTTCGCCTACCTGGCCCCCTACAAAGGCTGGGTAGGGCTTGCCTTCGTCACCGTGATGACGAGCGCCTACCTCGGGCCGCTGCGGCCCAAGCTGGTGCAAATCGCCATCGACCGGCACATCATCCCGGGCGACGTGCCGGGGTTGCAGCACATCGTGCTGCTGCTTTTCGGGCTGCTCTTTGCCGAGGGGGTGCTGCTCTTCGTGAACGACTACCTGACGCAGTGGATCGGGCAGCGCGCCATTTTCGATTTGCGCATGCGGCTGTTCCGGCACATCCAGCGGCAGCCGCTGCGCTTCTTCGACCGCACGCCCGTGGGGCGGCTCATCACGCGCACCACCTCCGACGTGGAGTCGCTCAGCGACGTGCTTTCGGCGGGCATCGTCACCATCCTCGGCGATTTGTTCCGGCTGGCCTTCATCGCCTATTTCATGTTCAGCCTGAACGTGTTTCTGGCCTGCGTGACCCTGGCCGTGATGCCGCTCATGGTGTGGGCTACGGCGGTGTTCCGGCGCAAGGTGCGCGACCAGTACCGCGAGACCCGCACGCAGGTGGCGCGGCTCAACTCGTTCCTCCAGGAGCACATCTCGGGCATGAGCATCGTGCAGGTGTTCAACCGCGAGGCCGAGGAGGCGCGGCGCTTCCACGCCATCAACGACGACCACCGCGCCGCGCAGATCAAGACCATCTTTTACTTCGCTCTGTTCTGGCCCGCCGTCGAGATCATCGCCTCGGTGGCCCTGGGCCTCGTCATCTGGTTCGGCGGCCTGCGCGCCATGACGGGCACGCTCACGCTCGGCGTGCTGATCGCTTTCATCCAGTACGCGCGCCTGTTCTTCGAGCCCATCCGCAACCTCTCCGACCAGTTCAACACGCTCCAGAGCGGCATGGCCGGCGCCGAACGCATCTTCGGCGTGCTGGACGAGGATCAGGCGCTCCCCGAGGACGCCGCCCCGGCCGCGCTCGGCCGCCTCCAGGGGCGCATCGAGTTTCGCAACGTCTGGTTCGCCTACGACGCCGCCGGAGCCGAGCCGAACTGGGTGCTCCGCGACGTGAGCTTTGCCGTCGAGCCGGGGCAGTCGCTGGCTATCGTGGGGGCCACCGGCTCCGGCAAAAGCACGATCATCAACCTGCTTTTGCGGTTCTACGACATCCAGCGGGGCGAAATCCTGGTCGATGGCGTGGACGTGCGCCGCCTGCGCCTGGCGGATTTGCGGCGGCACATCGGCCTGGTGCTTCAGGACGTGTTCCTGTTCTCCGGCTCGGTGGCGCGCAACATCACGCTCGGCGACGAGCGCGTGCCCTTCGAGCGGGTCGAGCAGGCCGCGCGCCTCGTCGGGGCGGACCGCTTCATCGAGCGCTTGCCCGAGGGCTACGATCAGGACGTGCACGAGCGCGGCGCGGCGCTCTCGCACGGGCAGCGGCAACTGCTTTCCTTCGTGCGCGCGCTCGTCTACGACCCCGAGGTCCTCGTGCTCGACGAGGCCACCTCCAGCGTCGATACGGAGACCGAGCATGCCATTCAGGACGCGCTCGGGCGGCTCATGCAGGGGCGCACGTCGGTCGTCGTGGCGCACCGCCTCTCGACGATCCAGCACGCCGACCAGATCCTCGTGCTGCACCGGGGCAGCGTCCGCGAGCGCGGAGCGCACCAGGAGCTGCTGGCGCTCGGGGGGCTGTACCGCAAGCTCTACGAGCTTCAGTACCGCGACCAGGAGGCCGCGCGCGCCTCCTAGTAAAGCGACGTGTCGAAGGCGCGCCGATGCCGCCGGGTGACCTCGTGCTGCGCGCCGAGCAGGTGGAACAGGGCGATGCACGCCTTGCGCGCGCCGTCGTCGTCGTAGGGGCGGTGCGTGCGCACGACGCCGATGAAGCCGCTCAGGGCGGCGTCGAAGTCGCGGCGCGCCACGGCCTCGATGGCCTCCAGGTAAGCCGCCTGGGCCGGGCCGTCGGGCAGGCGCTCGGGGGCCTCGCGCAGGGCGAGCAGGCGGGCCACGGTGCGGACGGCTTCCTCGGTCTGCACGTACGAGCTTCCGGCGAAGGCGCCGCCGCCGAGCAGGCTCAGGGCTTGCTCGGGATGCTCGAAGACCACGAGGCGGGCCAGCATCACGCGCGCCTGTGGGTGCTCGGGCTCGGCGTCGAGGATGCGCAGCAGCAGCGTCTCGGCTTCCTCCGTCTCGCCCGCGTCCAGGGCGCGCTCGGCTTGCCCGAGCAGCTTTTTGTTTTCCGAGGGCAGGGCCTTTTCGAGCCACTGCGCCACGGCGTAATCCGGCAGGGCGCCCACGAACTCATCCACGACGGCGCCCTCGGAGAACAGCTTCACGGCCGGGATGCCCTGGATGCCGTAGCGCGCCGAAAGCTCGGGGGCCTCGTCTACGTTGAGTTTGACGAGGCGCCAGCGCCCGGCCGCCTCCGCTTCGAGGCGTTCGAGGGTCGGCCCGAGCACGCGGCAGGGGCCGCACCAGGGCGCCCAGAAGTCCACCAGCACCGGGGTGGCGTTGCTGGCCTCGATAACGTCGTGCTCGAAGCGGGGGGCGGTCGTATCCATGTCTCGGAAGGTTGAGAGGTAAAGGGTGCGCGTATAATAGCAAGATTGTGGGGCCGGGCGCAAAACGAAAGCGGCCTGCCGCGCGCTTGCGACAGGCCGCTTCGCCCCGAGGGGTGAGGCCGCTACTTGAGCAGGATGGCCTGCTGCACCTGGTGGAAGTGCGCGCCGCGCGCCACGATGAAGTAGGCCCCGCTCGTCAGGCCCGCGCCTTCGAGCGTGAACTGATGCGTCGCCGCCGCGAGCACGCCCTGATGCAGCGTCTGCACGCGCCGCCCGAGGGCGTCGAAGACGCTGATCGTCACGTCCTGCGCCTGCTCCATGCGCAGCGTGAAGCGCGCCTGCGGGTTGAACGGGTTCGGGTAGGGCGCCGAGAGTGCGTAGCCGACCGGCATGAGCGCGGGCTCGTTGGCGGTGGCCTGCACGTTGGCGTTGGCCGCGTCGCGCTGGAAGTCCGCCGAGGCGCCGAAGGCGCGCAGCACCTGCACGTCGTCCGGGCGGATGCCGGGCCGGGCGATGGTGACCATGCACAGCGGCCCCGTTTCGAGCGGCATGCCGTCGGTGCGGAAGGCGATCATCGTGAGCATGCCGTCGTCGGCAAGGCCGTAGGCCATGCGGAGGTTGTGCCCGGCGCTCTGCTGCACGAGCTCGGCCGCCGAGGTGAGGCCGCTCACGCGGGCCTCGATCTGCATGCCGATGGCGCCGTTTTTAGCCGTGCCCTGCACGACGGCCGCTGCGCCCTCCGGCTCGGCGGCGGGGCCGCCGGCGGCGCCCCCGGCCTGCGGCGCGCCCCAGCGCTTGTGCACCACCCGCGAGATCAGGGCCGCCTCGTCCTCGGGCGTCACGGCGCCGTCGCCGGCGGGGAACGGGTGCACGTCGAGCGCGCGCTTGGCCTCGGCGCTGATCGCGGTGCTGCGCGTCATGAGCACGTCCAGCAGGTCGAGCGCGCCGTCGGCGTTGCCGTCGCCGAGCAGCCCGGCGACGCGGCCGGCGGCCTGCACCTGAAGCTCGCCCCCGGCGTCGTGCCGGAACGTGATGGCGGCGGTGCGCGGCCCCGTGGCGGCGCCTGTCGGGTGGAACGTCAGCTCCAGGGCGCCGCTCTGGCCGGGAGCCAGCGTGAGCGTCGCGGGCGACACCTGGAAGGCGGCGTCGGAGCTGGCAATCTCCGTAACGCGGAGGGTGCGCGCCGCGTCGGTGTTGCGCAGCGTCATCGGGACCGTGCGGCGCTGCTCGGAGAGCACGCTGCCGGCGTCGTAGGCGGGCCGGTCGGCGGCGAGCACGTTGGTCGGCAGGGCCAGGCCCGCGCCTGCCACCGAAATCGTGCTCTGGCCGAGGCGGTGGCTGAGCGTGACCGCGCCCGCGCGCCGCCCTGCCGCGCTCGGGCGGAACCGCAGAAAGAAGGTCTGCGCGGCGCCCGGCTGGATCGTCGCCGTGGCGGGGGCCACGCTGAAGGCGTCGTCGGAGGCCGCCGCCGTCACGACGAGCGGCTCAGAGCCGCCGGTATGCGTCATCGTGACGGTTTCCTCGCTGACGCCGCCCACGTACGTGTCGTGGAAGCTCAGGTACGTCTGATCGACCGTAGCGGTCTCGACCGGGCCGATGGAGGCCGAGAAGTAGACCTCGCCTTCGCCGGACGAGCCGTTGTGCTCGAAGCGCAGCATGCCCTCCACGGCGCCTTCGGCGTGCGTGGCGAGCGTGACCGTGAAGGCGACGCTCGCGCCCGGGGCGATGGTCGCGGTGCGCGGCGCCACGGAAACGGCCGGGTGGCTGCTCGCTACGTCCGAGACGACGAGCGGGCGGGCGCCGCCGGGGTTCGAGACGGTGACGATGGTCGCGGCGTCGGCGCCGAGGACGACCGCGCCGAAGCTCAGGCGCGTCGGGGCGGCGGCGAAGTGCGCCGGCTGTGCCCCTACGCCCGAGAGCTCGACGACGGCCAGACCGCCCACGCCGTTGTGCGTGATGCGGGCGTCGCCGCCGGAGACGCCCAGTTGCGTCGGGGTGTACGTGAAGCGCAGCGTGGCGCTCGCGCCCGGGGCCAGCATCAGCGTCTGCGGCGAGACGGTATAGTCCAGCGGCAGGGCGATGTCCGTGACCACGAGCGGCGCCGAGCCGCCCGTATGCGTAAGCGTCACCTCGCGGTAGGGGCTCGCGCCGAGGGTCACGCTGCCGAAGGACACCGAGGCCGGGTTGGCGACGAGGCTGCCCGCCGCCGCCGCCTGCGCCGAGGCCGCCACGGCGACCGTGGAGGCGCCGCCCGCGCCGTTGTGCGCAAAGCTGAGCGTCGCGTTGTGCGGCCCGGCCGTCGTCGGGTGGTACGTTACGGTAAAGGTCTGTGAGGCTCCGGCGGCGATGTTGGCCGTGGTCGGGGCAATCGTAACCATGTCGCCGGTCGAGGCGACGCCCGAGATGACGAGCGCGCCCTGGTTGCCGCTGTTCGTGACGACGAGCGTGCGCGCGGCCGTGGCGCCGACGGCCTGCACGCCGAAGTCGAGCGCTTCCGGCGAGGCCGCGAACGTCACGGGCACGCTGGCCTGCGCCGCGCCCGTCAGGGCGATGGAGGCCGCGCCGCCGCCGTTGTGCGCTATCGCCAGGCTGCCGTTCGCCGCGCCCGCCTGCGCCGGGGTGAACGTGACGCGCACCGTAGCGTTTGCGCCGGGGGCTAGCGTCAGCGTCTGCGGCGAAACGGTGTAGCCCTCCGGCGCCGTGATGCCGGAGACCACGAGCGGCGCCGTGCCGCCGTTATGGGTAAACGTGACCTCGCGGAACGGGCTCGCCCCAACGACGACCGCGCCGAAGGCAAGGGCGCCCGGCGAAACGGCGAGGGCGCCTGCCGCCGCCGCCTGCCCTGCCCCTGTGAGGGCGACCGTCGTCGAGCCTCCCGTACCATTGTGCGCAAACACCGCATTGCCATTGGCGGCGCCCGCCTGCGTCGGCGTGAAGGTGATGCGAATCGTCGCCGCGCCGCCCACCGGGATGCTCGCCGTCGTCGGCGAGGCCGTGTAGCCTGCCGGAAGCGTGACGCCGGAGACCACCAGCGGGGCTGCGCCGCCGCTATGGGTCAGCGTCACATCCTTGTAGGAGCTGTTGCCGACGACGATGCTGCCGTAGGCGAGCGTCGCCGGGGCCGCCGCGAGGCTGCCGGGCTGCGGAGTCTGGCCCGCGCCCGTAAGGGCGACGGTCGTCGAGCCTCCGGCGCCGTTGTGCGCAAACACCGCATTGCCGTTCGCAGCTCCTGCCTGCGTCGGGGCGAAAGTGATGCGGATGGTCGCGTTTGCGCCGGGGGCCAGCGTCGCCGTCGTCGGCGAAGCGCTGTAGCCTGCCGGAAGCGTAATGCCCGAGACTACCAGCGGCGCGGCGCCGCCCGAATGCGTGAGCACCACGTCCTTATACGAGGAAGCGCCCGTCAGCACCGCGCCGTAGGCTAGGCTGGTCGGGTTGGCCGCGAGGCTGCCGGGCTGGGCCGCCTGCGCCGAGGCCACGACCACGGTCGCGCTGGAGCCGCCGGCGCCGTTGTGCGTGAAGTTCAGGTTGGCGTCGTGCGTCCCGGCCGCCGTGGGCTGGTACGTCACGGTAAAGCTGCGCGTGCCCCCGGCGGCAATGGTCGCCGTCGTAGGGCTGACCGTGATCATGGCATTCGTCGAAACCACGTTCGAGATGACGAGGTTGCCCAAGCCCGTGTTCGTGACGACGACGGCCCCGGTGGCCGTCGCCCCAACCGTTCGCACGCCCAGATCGAGCGTCGTCGGCGCGGCCGAGAACGCCGGAAGCGCGGCGGCGCCCGTTAGCGCCACGGCCGTCGCGCCTCCGGCGCCGTTGTGCGTGAACACGGCGTCGCCGTTGGCCGCGCCTGCTTGCGTCGGGGCGAAGGTGATGCGGATGGTGGCGCTGGAGCCGCTGTTGATGCTCGCTGTCGTCGGCGAGGCCGTATAGCCCGCCGGGAGCGTGACGCCCGAGATGACGAGCGGGGCCGCGCCGCCGCTGTGGGTCAGCGTTACGTCGCGCCACTGCGAGCCGCCGACTGCAACCGCGCCGTAGGCTAGGCTGGTCGGGTTGGCCGCGAGGCTGCCGGGCTGGGCCGCCTGCGCCGAGGCCACGACCACGGTCGCGCTGGAGCCGCCGGCGCCGTTGTGCGTGAAGTTCAGGTTGGCGTCGTGCGTCCCGGCCGCCGTCGGGCGGTAGGTCACGGTGAAGGTCTGCGCAGCCCCGGCGGCGATGCTGGCCGTCGTGGGGGCCACCGTAATCATGGCGCTCGTCGAGACGACGCCCGAGATGACGAGCGCCCCCTGGTTGCCGGTGTTCGTGACGACGACGGCGCCGGTGGCCGTGGCGCCGACCATATGTTCGCCTAGATCGAGTATGTTCGGCGCGGCCGAGAACGTCGGCGGAACGGCGGGGTTCGTCGCCGCAAGGCCGGTCATGGTCATCATGGCGCTGTAGGCAAAGACGCCGCTCCCGGAGGCATATGTGGCGGTCGCCGTCTGGTACTCGACGCCGCCCGTCGTCACGCGGTAGCTGATCGTCTCGCCGGGGCGCATGCCCTCCACCTCGCCGGGGGTCTGGTCGTCGTCGGCGGCCACGTTAATGAAGGCAGGGGCGCCGGGCGTCCACGAGGTCGAGCCGACGCACTGGCCGCCGGGCGCGTACGCGCGGATGGTGCTGACCGCCGTCAGCGGCGCGCCGTCGGCCGTCGGAACCAGCGTGTTGGGGAGGATCAGCGAGGCGTTGGTCGCCCCGGCCCCGGGAAGGCACTCCTGCGCGTAGGCGCTGGAGGTCAGCAGGAAAGCCGTGAACACGGCGGCGGCGAGTCGGCGAAGTGCGGTGCGCATGATCGGAGGGGGCGGGCGCGGCGGTCCGCCGGGGAATAGGGGAAACGGGCTGCTTGCCTCCCCCTCCGACAACTACTATGCCCGCTCCTCCTCTGCCCGCCAATCGGACGCGCTGCGGCTGTTTGGCGCGCCTCTGGGCGTCGCCTTCACGGAACATGCCGCGTAGGCAGGTAGAAAGGTGTCCTGCGGGAACCGGGTTCGGTAACAACGTTACCTCGGGAGCCCCCGACACGGCTTCCTTCCCGAAAACGGCGCTCTCGCCCGTCTGCGCGGGGCGCAAAAAGAAAGGGAGCCCCCGCCGGAGGGCTCCCTTTGCACGACGATGCCACGCGTTCAGGCGGCGACCAGGGGGGCGGCGCGGCGGCGCGCCTCGCTGATGCGGCGGTAGAACGAAAACCCGAAGCCGAGCGTGAGCAGAAAAAGCCCCCCCCACAGCAGATTGATGAGCGGCTTTTCGTACGCCTGCACCACGATCCAGTCCTCGACCGCCGGGGCCGCGCCTTCGAGCGCTAGGCTGATTTCGCCGGTGTTCACGTTCATGCCGACAAAGGCAAACGAGAGCCCCCATGCTTCGACGCCCGCCGGCACGGGGCGCACGTTGCGGTCGGAGAGGATGGCGTAGATGGGTCGCACCGTCTCGGTGCGTCCCGTCGCGTTCTCGCGGACTTCCAGCACGGCCGCCACCGCGATCTCCACGTTCGGCGCGCCCACGACGGCGGGGTCCACGGCCGTGTCGAAGCCGGCGAAGCGGATCGTGTAGGCGCCCCCCTCGGTCAGGGCCGAGTCGCCGCGCGCAAGCGTCAGGCGGCCGGGCTCCGCAGGGGCGGCCTGCGGGCTGTCGAACATCGCCTTCGGCGAGACGGCCGCGTACAAATCCTGCTCCAGGAAGTACTGGATGTCGGGGTGCTGAATCCACTGCTCCTTCTCGCTGCGGTAAACCACCGGCTTCAGTGTGAACTCGCGGCTCGCGGCGTCGCGGAAGTGGAGCACGTAGGCGGTGCGTCCCTCGGCGGTAGGCTCCGTTCCGGCGTAGGTGATGGTATAGCCGTTGGCGGTGCGCGGCTCGCCCCGGTT
>CBDTTW010000045.1:0-18709 GCA_965363675.1 uncultured Rhodothermaceae bacterium | reverse complement strand
GCGACCGCCCACGGCGTCCTGCTTGCGGCTCAGCACGAGGCCCGCCGTGGCCTGCGAAGCCCGGCTGAAGTCCACCGTCGCCTCGGGGTGCGCGCTGCGGCTCACGATGTCGAAGCGGCGCGAGGCGAAGCGGTCGCTCTCGGAGCGGTTGCGCTCGTGCGCGAGCCGCAACCGCGCGCCCACGTAGGCGCCCCACCGGCAGCGCCCCTCCAGCCGCGCCAGGCGCGCCAGGCGCTGCTCGATGCCCGAGGCCAGCTCCGCCAGCGAGCGCGTCTGCGCGTACGAAGCGTCGAGGCCGTAGCGCGACTGGTTGCGCCATAGGAACACGTCCTGCGCCACGCGGAGGCGGCCGTTGAGCGTCTCGCCGGGCCGCCGGAAAACGCTCGGGTCGAGCAGGTAGAGCGAGGCCAGATCCGGGTGGCGGCTTTTTTCGAGCACTTCGAGCGTCGTCCGCGTGGCGACGGCCGCCAGGAGGCGCGGCTGTTTCCAGCGCCGCCCCGGCTCTAGCTGCACGCGCAGCCGCGCCTGCACCCCCACGACCGAGAGCAGCGAGTCCGACGGCACGAGCAGCAGAGCGTACTCGCCCTCGTTCGGCGCGCGCTCCGGGATGAACTCGTCGATCTCCAGCACGCCGTCGCCGTCGTCCTCCCACACGTAGCGGCTTTCGCTGTACTCGGGGCTCACGCGGACGTACACCTCCTGGAGGCGGGGGGTGCGCTCGGTAGTGGCTTCGTAGAACCAGTTTACCTCGGTCCAGCGCTGCCCCGCCGCGACGCGGCCGTTCCACTGGATGATCGCCGACTCGGTGCGCGCCGGCTGCTCGGCGGCGGGGCGGCCGGGGGCCGGCTCGCGGAGGCGGTAGCCGAGGATGGCTTCCGTAGAGAAGCGGGGCGTGCGCCGCAGGCTCGCCTGCCCCTGGAGGGTCCAGGCGCGGGCGAGGGGCTGGAGCACGCCCCCGAGGGCTTCGCGCTCGGCGCGCCGCCCCACCGTCGCCGTCAGGTCGGCGCCGCCGGCGTTCCAGGAAAGCCCCGGCCGCAGTTCGAGGAAGCTGTACGAGCCGCCCGTGAGGCCGCCGGTGGCCCCCGAGCGTTGCAGGCGCCGCTCCTGCTCCAGTTCGAGCCCAGGCGTCAGGCGGGCGGCAAGCAGCGGGTAGCGGAGCGCGCCCGTCTGCCGGAGCCACCGGCCGCGCTCCCCGAGCAGCCGGTCCTGCGTGCCGATGCGCTCGGCGTAGTAGGTAAGTTGGGGCCAGCCGGGCTGCACCGCCTGCACGCTGCCGACGCGCCGCCGCCCCTCGAACTCGCCCCCGAGATCCAGGCGGCCCCACTCCAGGCGCGCGTGCGTCGTAGCCGAAAGGTTGAGCTGCGCCTCCGCCTCGTCCACCTGCTCCGAACCCGCCTCGGCGGCCTCGAAGGCAACGCCCTCGCGCCCGCGCGAGAGCAGGTTCCAGTGGCGCAGATATTCGACCGGCTGGATGCGGTTGAACGGCTGGAAGCGCCGCCCCACGTAGCGGTGCTGGTAGCGCGCCGCGACGCTGCCCGTGGGCAGGCCCGCCCCGGCAAGCGCGTACCCGAGCTGCACCCCTCCAAGGACGGCCTGCCCGGCATTGTCAGCGTCGTCGAGCCGGGAGAACCGGTTCTCGTCCACGACCGACTGCGACCACTCGCCGTAGAGTTCGGCGCCGGGCCATACGCTCAGGCGGCCGTGCACGTCTGCGAGCGTGTGGCGGCGCGGCCTCGGCAGCAGGCGCACGGGCGCATAGTCGCCCTGCCCCGCCCCCACGTACTCGAAGGCGATGCCGTTGACGCCTTGCCCCGCGCGGCGGTACGCTCCGGCGCCGCCGCCCACCCGCGAGAACCGCACCCGGTACACCGCCTCGCCGGGCTCCGGCAGCCGGTCGAGCACCCGGTACACCGAGTCGGCGGCAGGGCCGGGGACGCGCACGTACTGCACGTAGGGCGCGCGCGCGTCGTAGACCACGGCCTCGGCGCCCGAGCCGGCCGCCTGACCGTCGCCGGCGGCGGCCAGGGCCAGCGAGTCGGCCGCGGAGAGGCCCCATTCGGCGTTGAAGCCGTCGCCGTCCGACTCGCGGAGGACGGCGGCGCCCAAGCGCAGGCGCGGCGCTCCCTCGCGGCGCGGCCACAGGAGGGCCTCGCCGGCCGAGGCCAGCAGCGTCCGCGTGAACTCCTGCGTGGTGTACTGGAACTCGACGAGGATACGCCGGTCGCGCGTGATGAGGCGGCGCGGGGTAAACGTGATCTCGCCGGTCTGGTAGTCCACCACGTAATCGTTGGCCTCGCCGCGCGTGAGCTGCCGGCCGTCGAGGTAGACGGTTTCGGAGCCGGCGATAACCAGGATGAACGCCTCGCCGGCGGCGCCGCGCAGGCGGTACGGCCCCTGCACCCCGTCGAGCGGCGCGATGGTTTGCGCCCGGAAGATGCCGCGCGTCGTGGCGCCGGCGGCAAAGGCGCGGCTGCCGGCGCCCAGAGGCCCCGCCCTGCCGGGGGCTGCCGCCGCGAAGCTCGCCCCCTGCACCTTGCGGCTGAGCCGGGCGAAAAGCGACTGGTTCAGGTCCAGGTCGATGTCGCCCAGTTGCGCCGACGCCTGGCGGGCCGCAATGCGGATGTAGATGCGGTCGAACTCGCTCAGGCGCTGCGTCGTGCCCTCGGGCTGGATGGGGGTGTTCTCGTCGGTCAGCGTCGCCTCGACGCGCACGCCCTCGGCGATCTCGCCGCTGAGCTGCATCCGTAAGCCCGACTCCAGCGAGAGGTCGCGGTTGTTGCCGCCGATGACGCCCCGCGTGATCGAGCCGCTGCGCTGAAGGCGCGGCCCCTGCGCCGGCGCCGGGCGCGCCGCTCCGGCCTCGGCGGCGCGGGCCGCCGGCGCGCCTTCGGGATACGTGGGCGCGTGCAGGCGCGTCAGTGGGGCCACGCCGCTCCAGGCGCCGTACTGCACCACGACGGTGTCGCCCGGCGCCGCGCGGCTGGGGGCCAGCCGCAGCAGACCCTGCGCATAGTCCACGGACACTTCGGCAGCGGGCGCCGGGCGGCCCTGCACCCACACCTGCACCGTGCCCGGCGCCACGAGCGGCCGCAGCCGCAGCGGCCCGGCCCCGGCGCGCAGCGTATCGACGTGCACCGTCGCCGGCGCGGGCGCCTGCTGCCCCAGGGCAGCAGGCGCCGCCCACCCCACCAGCAGCGCCGCCCACACCGCGCGCCGGGCGGCTCGGCGGGGGCCGTCTCCATATGCTAATGCCTTGAACATGCGACCGTTGCGGCCTCGGATGTCAGCGAAGTGGTGGCAGGTTCAGGCGATAGGCGCGGCCGGAAAATGAGTAGGAACGACTCCGATGCGGTAGAAACGTACCGCCCTCGTCAGAAAGAAATTACCCACGTGCGGCTTCCCCCGCGGGTCCGCAGGCGGCGGCGCCCCCAAGCTAGCGATTTCCCCCGCAGCTTACCAACCCATTCCACGCCCACACCAGGGGCGCGGCGCGGCCCCGCAGCGCCCCCGCGCCTCAGACCGCCGCGCGTGCTGCGTTCGTGGCATACATCTTGTTAAAGCAGTTTCCGAAGCCGGAAAGCACGGCGGCACACGGATTCCACTTTCACGCCTCAGGGTTGTCGGCGCCATGGCACACGAACTACAGCAGTTTGCAGAACTCCACGCTTCCAATCCTACCCCGAAGAACCGCGAAGCCGTCGTCGTGGCAGGGGTGCCGCTCGTCCGCTCGCTGGTAGGCCGCCTCAACATCCCCGACCATCCGCTCGCCTCGCGCGAGGACCTGGAGAACGTCGGGCTGCTCGGGCTTTTGCAGGCCCTCGACACCTACGACGCCGGGCGCGGCACGCCCTTCGTCTCGTTCGCCTACGGCCGCATCCGCGGCGCCCTCATCGACTACCTGCGCTCCATCGACGCGCTCCCGCGCGAGCGTCGCAAGCAGCTCGGCGAGGCCCAGCACGCCCTCGAAACCCTGCGCCAGTTGCGCGGCGGCGAGCCCGAGGACAACGAAGTAGCCGCCTACCTCGGCATCTCGCTTTCGCAGTACCACGCGCTGCTCAACGACGCCCAGTCCCGCTTCGCCCTCTCGCTCCACGAAACCGTCAGCAGCGAAGCCGACCAGGCCGTGATCGAGACCATCGCCAACGAGGACGCCGAGCAGGGCCACTCGGACGTGGACGCGGGCTCGATGACGCAGTACGTCACGGCGCTCATCCGCCGCCTGCCCGAGCGCGAGCAGAACATCCTGGCCCTGTACTACTTCGAGAACCTGACGCTGCGGGAAATCGCGCAGCTCATGAACCTGACCGAAGCCCGCATCTCGCAGATCATCGGCAAAGTGCTCGCCACGCTCCGCTACCGCATGTCCGGCGGCATGGCGCTGGCCGCCTGAACGCTTTGCGTTTGCCTTCCCGCCTCGGCCCAAACGCGCCTGCGCGCCGAGTGCAGACTCGTTGAAGGTTGTGAAAAATCCTGAACTCTCGCCCTGCGGCTGAGTATATTAGCCTTCTCTGCCAAATTGGGCACGCCCTCTGGTGGAAGCGCGGCCTGCGCGGTCCGAGCCGGCAGACAGGGCGGCCATAAGCGCCATGCCCTGGCGTTTTTTTGTATTCAGCGAGTCAGATCAGACTTTTCAGGAGAGGGGGTTCTTTCGGATGGGCACAATGAACAAGCTCCGGGAGCACACCGGGGTAATCCTATGGATTCTCGTGATTTCCTTCGGGATTATCTGGGTGCTTCAGGATTCCGGCGCCTTCGATGTCGTGGGCAACGTGACCGGCACCAACATCATCTACGTCGATGGCGAGCCGATCACGTACGAGGAGTATTCCCGAGCGCTCGACGCGCAGCTTCAGCAGTACCAGACCCAGACCGGCGAGGCCATGCCGCCGCAGATGGTGGACCTCGAACGCGACCGCGTCTTTAACGCGCTCGTCGAGAACAAGCTGCTCGAACGCGAGATGGACCGGCTCGGCATCGAGGTGACGGACGAGGAAGTCTACAACATGGTGCTCGGCGAGCGCCCCCACCCCGTCATCGGCATGTACTTCAACGACGGCAAGGGCGGCGTCAACCGCACGCTGCTCCAGAACTTCGTGGACGACCCGGAAGCCCGCGACGAGTGGATCCAGCTCGAAACCTATCTGCGCACCGAGCGCCGCCGCGAGAAGCTGCAAAACCTCATCGGCGCCACCGTCCGCGTCTCCGACCAGGACGTGCAGAACGAGTACCTCAAGCGCCACCGCAGCGTCGATGCCCGCTACGTCGCCCTGCGCTACGCCGACGTGCCGGACGCCCAGATCACGCTGACCGACGCCGACATCCGGGCCTTCTACGACGAGAACAAGAAGGACTTCGAGCGTAAGAAGACCTACACCGTCAACTACGTCGTCCGCTCGAAGGAGGCCACCGCCGCCGACTCGGCGCTCATCAAGTCGGAGTTGCAGCGCGTCAAGGAGCGCTTTGCGGCGGCCGAGGACGACTCGCTGTTCCTGGCGCAGAACGGCAGCGAGCGCCCGTACTCGGGGCAGTTCTTCAGCGCCGCCGAGCTCGATCCGGCCCTGGCGAACCTCATCTTCCCCAACCCGAACGCCGGCGCTTTGCTCGGGCCGGTCATGGCCGGCAACGAAGGCCACCTCGTCAAGGTGAAGGCGGTGCAGCCGGCCGCGCAGCCCTCGCTCAGCGCGCAGCACATCCTGATCACGGCCCCCGAGAACGACCCGGCGGCCCGCGCCCAGGCGCTCGCGCGCGTCAACGAACTGAAGCAGCAGCTCGCCGCCGGCGCCAACTTCTCGGATCTGGCGCGTCAGTACTCGCAGGACCCCGGCAGCGCCGCCCAGGGGGGCAGCCTGGGCTGGTTCGGCAAGGGCCGCATGGTCGAGGCCTTCGAGGCCGCCGCCTTCGGCGCGCCCGTGGGCCAGGTCGTCGGGCCGGTCGCCACGCAGTACGGCTACCACCTCATCCGCGTGCTCAACAAAGCCACGCAGGAGGTGCGACTGGCCGACTATGCGCTGCGCGTGCGCCCGGACGTAGGCACGCTCACGGCCATCGAGGAGCAGCTTGACGACCTCCAGTACTACGCCGCCGAGTCGAACAACTTCAAGGCCGAGGCCGAGCGCCGCAAGCTGCCGGTGCAAACCGTCCAGATCGAGGAAAAGCAGGACTTCATCCCCGGCATCGGCAACAGCCGCGCCCTGATGAACTTCCTGGCCGAAGCCGAGACGGGCGCCGTCTCCGAGGTGATCGAGCTGAACAACCAGTTCATCGTGGCGCACCTTCAGGAGGTCAAGCCGGCCGGCTTCCGTTCGTTCGAGGAAGTCAAGGCCGAGCTGGAGCCCCGCGTGCGCATCGCCAAGAAGAAAGAGATCGTTGCCAAGCGCCTCCAGGATGCGCTCCAGAAGGGCGGCAGCCTCGAAGCCGTCGCCGGAGCCGTCGGGACGGCCGTCGGCGATGCGCAGCAGATCACGTTCAACAACCCGGTGGCCCCCGGCCTGGGCCGCGAGATCAAGTTCACCGGCACGGCTCTCGGGCTCAAGGCCGGGCAGACCTCCCGGGTGGTCGAGGGCGAGAACGCCGCGTACATCGTCCAGACGGTGCGCGTCAACGAGCCGGCTCCGCTCACCGACGGCGCGCGCGAGCAGATCCGGAACGAACTGCTCGGCCAGCGCCGTTCCACGGTGCTCAGCCAGTGGCTCGCCTCGCTGCGCGAGAAGGCCGAGGTGGAGGACCACCGCGCCCGCTTCCAGCAGTAATCCGGAGCGAGATGCATTGCAGGGCGGCATTTGGGGGCCGCGCGCCGGAGATGGGCGCGCGGCCTTTGCCGTTGGTCACAGCTCCAGCGAGCCCCGGTAGACCACCTCGGCCGGCCCCGAGAGCGTCACGTCCTCGGCGCCCTCGGCAAGCGGCCGGAAAGCCACCTCCAGCACGCCGCCCGGCATGTGCACGGCGGCGGCCGAGGCCCGGACGGCGCCCACCAGGCGCGCCGTAATCGCCGACGCCATCGCCCCGGTGCCGCAAGCGAGCGTCTCGGCCTCGACGCCCTTTTCGTAGGTGCGCACCCGCAGGCGCGCCGGGATGCCCTCGCCGCCTTCGGAGAGCACCTGCACGAAGTTGACGTTGGCGCCCGCCGCCCCCAAGCCGGGGTCGCGGCGCAGCGCCGGCCCCCAGCGCGCCACCGGCGCGGCGGCGGCATCCTCGACGAAGCACACCAGATGCTCGGTGCCCGTCCACAGGTAGTGCGCCCCGTACGGCAGCGCCAAATCGTCCAGGGCAGACGCCCCGGCGGGCTGGAAGCCGCGCCGGAAGCGTTGGGGGGGCGGCACGTGCAGCGTCACGGAGGCCCCGTCCTCGGGCGGCGCTTCCACGGCGTACACGCCCGCGTCCGACTCGAAGCGCATCCGCCCCTCGGGGCCGCCCATGCCGGCCCCGGCGGCGTAGCGCGCCAGGCACCGGGCGCCGTTGCCGCACATCGTCCCGAGCGAGCCGTCGGCGTTGTAGTAGCGCATCCGGAAGTCGCAGCCCCCCTCCTCGGCCGCCTCGTCGAGCGCGAGCAGCCCGTCTGCCCCGACGGAGACGCGGCGGGCGCACAGCCGCAGGGCCAGGGCCCCCAGCTCGTCGGGCGTGAACCGGTAAAAGCGGTTGTCGATCACGATGAAATCGTTACCCGCTCCGCTCATTTTGGTAAACTCCAGCACAAGCCGTCTGCGCATATATTGACTACCCACCGTAGTTGCCGGAAGCTTTCCGCCGCCGCCCCCCCAGGAAGGGGCGGCGCGAAGCCTCCAAAATAACCTTATCCCGAGGCGCTTTTTGGCAGATAAAAGATTCTCACTCGTCGGCGCCGAGCCCCTGCTGCTCTTTGGCTTCAACGACATGTTTCTGCGCCGGGTGGAAGCCGCCTTTCCGGACACCCAGATCACCGCGCGCGGCGACCAGGTGCTGCTGCGCGGCGAGCCGGACTCGATCCGCCGCGTCGAGGACGTGCTTTCCGAGCTGATCATGGTGCTTAACCGCAACGGCAACCTGACCGAGAACGACGTAGACACCGTGCTGGCGCTCTTCACGCTCGGCGGCGGCGGCTCGCCGGCCGCCCCGGACAACCGCGACGTGGTGCTGTTCACGCCCGGCGGCGGCGCGGTCAAGGCCAAAACGCCCAACCAGGCGCGCCTCGTCGAGTCGGCGCGTCTCAACGACATCGTGTTCGCCATCGGCCCGGCGGGCACCGGCAAAACGTACACGGCCGTAGCCCTGGCCGTCTCGGCGCTCAAGTCGCGGCAGGTCAAGCGCATCGTGCTCGCGCGCCCCGCCGTCGAGGCCGGCGAGCGCCTCGGCTTTCTGCCGGGCGACCTCAAGGAAAAGGTCGATCCGTACCTGCGCCCGCTTTACGACGCCCTGGAGGACATGATCCCGCGCGAGAAGCTGCGCGGCTACATGGAGCAGAACATCGTCGAGATCGTGCCGCTCGCCTACATGCGCGGCCGTACGCTCAACTCGGCGTTCGTCATCCTCGACGAGGCGCAGAACGCCACCACGAAGCAGATGCGCATGTTCCTGACACGCCTCGGTGCCTACAGCCGCGCCATCGTCACCGGCGACGTGACCCAGACCGACTTGCCGAAGCTGGAGGACAGCGGCCTCGTCGAGGCCGGGCGCATCCTCCAGGAAGTCGAAGGCATCGACTTCGTGTATTTCGACAAGGGCGACGTGGTGCGCCACCGCCTCGTGAAGGACATCATCGAAGCCTACGAGGTCTACCACCAGCACGACAACGGCCGGTCGCACGGCCGCTCGGAGGGATAAGCCTCCGAGGGATAAGCTAAGCGCCGTAGTCGAAGAAGCCCGCGCCGGACTTGCGGCCCAGCCTTCCGGCGGCCACCAGCCGCCGCAGGTGCGGGCAGGGGCGGTACTTGTCCTCGCCCAGGTCGCGGTGCAGCACCTCCATGATGCTCAGGCACACGTCCAGCCCGATGAGGTCCGCCAGCGCGAGCGGCCCCATCGGGTGCCCGGCGCCCAGCTTCATCACCTGGTCGATGTCGGCGGCCTCTGCGACGCCCTCCATCAGGCAGTAGGCGGCTTCGTTGATCATCGGCATCAGGATGCGGTTCGCCACGAAGCCGGGGGCGTCCTGCACCGTGACGGCCGTTTTGCCCAGCCGCTCCGTCTCAGCCGCGATGCGGCGGTGCGTCTCGTCGGAGGTCGCCAGCCCGCGCACGATCTCCACGAGCGGCATCACCGGAACCGGGTTGAAGAAGTGCATCCCGATCACCCGGTCCGGGCGGCCGGTCTGGGCGCCGAGCCAGGTAATGGAGATCGAGGAGGTGTTGCTCGCGAAGATCGTCTCCGGCGGCGCGGCGGCATCCAGGCGCCGGAACAGCGCCGCCTTGGTCTCGCGCTGCTCGGCGACAGCCTCGACCACCAGGTTCACCCCGTCGAGGCGCTCCGGCAGGTCGGCCCCGCCCTCTACGCGGCGGCGCGCCGCCTCGGCGGCCTCGGCCGTGAGGGCGCCTTTGCGGACGATGCGCTCCAGGCTGGAGGCCATCGCCCCGAGGCCGCGGTTTACCGCCGCCTCGCTTACGTCGAAGAGCCGCACGCGGCGGCCGCTCACGGCAAACACCTGGGCGATGCCGGCGCCCATTGCGCCCGCCCCGACGACGGCCACATGGCCGCTGAATGCTGCGGTTTCCATACGGTTCAGAGGCTTGGGGGCCGCCGGAACGGAGGCTCCGACTGAAATATACGCCTGCGCGCCCGGCCGCGGACGTGCAGGAAAGGCCAGGCCGGGGGCGCAGGTAAACCTCTTGTAAGAACCGCGCGCGCCGGCAACCCGGCGTCCGTCCCCGGCGTGCACACCGCAAGCTGCCACGAAACCCCCGCACCCATGCGCGCCGCCTCGTCCTCCCCCGCCGTCCTCGATGTCGCCGACGGCATCGCCCGCGTCCCGACGGGCATCGTCAACGCCTACCTCGTCGATGCGCCCGAGAGCGGCGGCTGGGTGCTCGTCGATGCGGGCCTGCCGGGCTATGCCGGGCGCCTCGTGGAGGCCGCGTGCGCCTGGCGGGGCGCCGACGAGGCGCCGCAGGCCATCCTGCTGACGCACGGCCACCAGGACCACGTCGGCTCGCTCGGGGCGCTGCTCAAGCGCTGGGAGGCGCCCGTGTACGCGCACCCCATGGAGATGCCTTACCTGACCGGCCTTTCGCCCTACCCGCCGCAAGATCCCACGGTCGGCGGCGGGGCCATGCCCTGGCTCGGCGTCGCCTTCCGGCGCGGCCCGTACGACTTTCGCCCGCACCTGCTTCGCCTCGGCGACGAGCCGCCGTTCCTGCCGGGCTGGCAGGTGGTGTTCACGCCCGGCCACACGCCGGGGCACGTTTCGTTCTTCCGCGCCTCCGACCGCGCGCTGCTCGCCGGCGATGCCTTCGTGACGCTCAAGGCCGAGTCGCTCACGGCCAACCTCACGCGCACCCCCGAGGTGCACCGCCCCCCGGCCTACTTCACGCAGGACTGGGGGGCGGCGGGGGCGTCGGTGCGCGCGCTCGCGGCGCTCGATCCGCACATCGCAGCCACGGGCCACGGCGTTCCGATGCGCGGCGAGGCGCTGCGCGCGGGCCTGGCGGCGCTGGCCGCCGACTTCGAGCGGCGGATGCCTGCGCACGGGCGGTACGTGGGCTCGCCGGCCGTCGCAAACGAGTACGGCATCGTCTATGTCCCCCCTGCGCCCGGCGGACTCTCGCGCGGAGTCGCGGCGGCGGGGATGGGGGCCCTTGCCGTGGGCGGGCTGTGGCTGGCGTTGCGCCGCCGCTAGCAGACGCGGCGGTCGTATCTTGACCCCCCGCCGCACCTACTTTTGCCCCGCCATGCCCTACGCCTTCGAAACGGTCGATGTGTTTACCCACACGCCGTTTACCGGCAACCCGCTCGCCGTTTTCCCGGAAGCTGCCGGCCTCTCCGACGAGCGGATGCAGCAGATTGCGCGCGAGTTCAACCTGTCGGAGACGGTCTTCGTCCACCCGTCGGGGCGCTCCGGCTGCGACGCACGCCTGCGCATTTTCACCCCGGCGGCCGAGTTGCCGTTTGCGGGGCACCCTACGCTCGGGGCGGCCTTCGTGCTGGCCCGGCGCGCCGCCCTGCCGGGCGCGTCCAGCGCGCCCCCTGAGCGCCTGGTGCTGGAGGAAGGCATCGGCCCCGTCGCCGTCGATATCCGGCGGCGCGACGGCCGCCCGGCGTTCATGCGGCTGCGCAACGATCTGCGCCCCCGCGTGTGGCCCGCCCTCCCGGAGGCCGCCGCAGCGGCGGCCGCCCTCTCGCTGGGTTCGGCCGACCTCTTCGGCGGCGACTTCGCGCCGGCGGCGGCCTCGTGCGGCGTGCCGTTTCTGTTCGTGGCGCTCCGGGGCCGCGCCGCGCTCGGGCGCGCCTGCTTCGACCCCGGCGCCTGGCCCCGCCTCGCGGCGCACGTCCCCGCGCCGCAGGTGTATGCGTTTGCCTTCGACCCCGAGCGCCCCGAGGCGCCCGTGCGCGCGCGCATGTTCGCCCCCGAACTGGGCGTCGGGGAGGACCCGGCGACGGGCAGCGCGGCGGCCGCCCTGCCGGCCTACCTGAACGCTTGCCGCCCGCTGCCGCCCGGCCCGGCCGCCTGGGTCATCGAGCAGGGCGTCGAAATGGGGCGCCCGAGCCGCCTGCACGTCGAGGCCGAGCATGCCGGCGGCGCAATTACGACCGTGTATGTTGGGGGCGAAGCCGTAGGCATCAGCAGCGGAGTGCTCCATGCCTGAGGCGCCCCCCGCTGCCGCTCGGCAGATGCTGATCCGCGACGCCGCCCCGGAGGACGCCCCGGCCATGGCCCGCATCTACGCGCACTACGTCTGCACGACCACGGCGAGCCTCGAAGAAACGCCGCCTGATGCGGCGGCGATGGCGGCGCGCCTTGCCGAGACCACCGAGCGCTACCCGTGGCTCGTTGCGGTAAGCGCCGAGGGCGCCGTAGAGGCCTACGCCTATGCCGGGGCGCACCGCAGCCGCGCCGCCTACCGCTGGGCCGCCGAGGTGAGCGTGTACGCGGCCCCCGAGCGCCGGGGGCAGGGCCTCGGGCGCCTGCTCTACGACCGGCTGCACGCCGCGCTGGCCGAGGCGGGATACGTCCACAGCATCGCCGTCATCGCGCTGCCGAACCCGGAGAGCATCCGCTTCCACGAGCGGTGCGGCTTCCGGAGGATCGGCCGCTACGACGGCATTGCCTACAAGTTCGGAAAGTGGATCGACGTAGAGGTGTGGCGCCGCCCCCTCATGCCGCCGCCCGACGACCCGCCGCCGCCGCGCCGCCCACGGAGCGCGCAGACAGGCCCCTAAAGGCTAGGAGGCAGGCCCCTGAAGGCTAGTTGTGGGTCGTGAACTGCCGGTGGCGGATCCAGATTTTGCGCGCCTCGTCGGAGGGGCCGAACGGCATGCCGAAGCGCTTGTAGATCGGAGCGCCCATCGTGGCCGAGAGGTCGTTGAGGCGGTCGGCAAGCTGTTGCAACGACTCGGCAAGCTGCTTGAAGGCGCTCGTAAGGTGTTCGTGGCGCTTGTTGATGAGCGTGTCTTTGTCTTTCACGGGTTCAACCAGTCGGCGGTCCGGGGAGGGTGCTGCTCTTTCAGTAATATCCCTCTGCCGAGGCCGAAAAGGCGCAGGATTGCGCCGCTATCGGCGTGCGTATGCGGCGTAATGCGGCCGGTAGGTTTGGTGCAGTTCCGGGCGGAAAGCTGCGCAAACGGCTGAGGCATACGGCTACCATGCGCCCCCGTGCAAAGGCGTGCCGCCGGCGCGCGGCGCGCCCCCTGCCGAAGCCATGAGCGGATGCATGAGGCGGCAGACCATCGCCATCGGCAGCAGCCAACTGGCCTCCGACGACGGGCAGTCGTAGCCGTTCCAGAGGCCGGGGCGGCGCGCCTGAAAGTCCTCGGCGCAATGGGCGTGCACGTGGTAGACGGCGCATTCCTCCGGCAGGGCGTCGGCGCGGCGCATCAGGCGCAGCGCCCGCAGGTCGCGGATGCGCCCGCCGCAGCAGTCGCACAGGACGATCTGGCGTCCGGGTTTGGAGGCGGCCTGATAAACCATGAGCGGTGGAAAAAGAAAGTTGGAAGCGCTTACAAGGTAGCGCATCCCCGCGCCTTTATCCGGCAGGCCCCGGAGTTGTAGCAGGGGTGTAACAGCGGCGTTTCTTCGTGCGGCGGCGCGCGCCCTCCGGTAACCGAACTCCCCGCCAAGCGTTACCGATCTCTCCCGAGCCTTCGCCTCCTTTAAGCTTTCGACGCTTCATGTACGACGTAATCATCGTAGGCGGAGGCCCGGCCGGCCTCAGCGCTGCGCTGCTCTTGGGCCGCTGCCGCCGCCGCACCCTCCTGATCGACGCCGGGCGGCCGCGCAATGCGGCCTCGCACGCCATGCACGGCTACCTCGGCCGCGACGGCTCCGACCCGCGCGAGTTCCTCCGCGAGGCGCAGGCCCAGCTCGTGCCCTACCACACCGTCGAGACGATGCGCGCCGAGGTGCAGAGCGCCCGCACGCACGAGCGCGGCTTCGAGGTGACGCTGGCCGACGGGCCGAGCATCCAGGCCCGCAAGCTGGTGCTGGCGACCGGCGTGCAGGACGTGTTGCCCCCGCACGAAGGCTTCGACGCCTGCTACGGCCGCAGCGCCCACCACTGCCCCTACTGCGACGGCTGGGAGTGGCGCGAGGCGCCCATCGCCGCGCTCGGGCCGGGCGGCGCCGCCGTAGGCCTGGCGCTCGAACTCACCCTCTGGAGCCGCGACCTCGTGCTGTTCACGGACGGCCCCGCGCCTGAGATCGAGGACCACGTGCGCGAGCGCCTGCGCGGGCAGCACATCGAACTCGTGGAGACGCCCATCGCCCGCCTGGAGCACGAGGGCGGGCGCCTGCGCGCGCTCGTGCTGGAGGACGGGCGCCGCATCGAGCGCAGCGCCCTATTCTTCAACTACGGCCAGAAGCCCAACATCCTGCTGGCCGAAATGCTCGGCTGCCAGGTGAGCGAAAAGGGCACCATCCAGACCGGGCCGTTCGAGACGACGCACGTCCCCGGCCTCTACGTCGTCGGCGACGCCTCGCGCTCGGTGCAGATGGTCGTCGTGGCCGCCGCCGAGGGCGCCGAAGCCGCCGTCGCCGTGAACACGGCCCTGCTCAAAGACGAGACCGCGTGAGGGCCCGCCGGGCGCCCTCGGCCTCCTACGCATCGTTGCCCAGGGCAGAGGCCGGATGCTTGAAGGCGGCGATGAGCCCGCGCAGGAACGCCGGAGCCTCGGCGCGCTCGAATTGCAGTTTGAGGTTGCCTTGCCAGAAGCGGACATCATCCTGGTCCATACAATAGCGGTCTATTACGCGCATCGCCGGCGCGTCCTCCAGCAGGCGAGAGAGATCGTAGGAGTCGCTTTCCACAACACTGCCTCGGATAGTGGGTGCATCCGCCTAAACCCGATCCTTGCAGAGAGTGCAAGAGGCAGTACACCCATTAGACTTATACATCCTCATAGTCAATATAGGTCACGCACCCCCGATCCGCTATATATTGTCCATATCAGCATATAAAGCTTTTTGCAAGATTTGCATGGACACCCAACACATTCCTATATATACATAAATACACTTCCCGATCAGTCCGTTGATTTTTCCCGGAGCGGCCCTTCGGAGCGCATAGCCAGGCGGCGGCCTACGCTCAGCGCCGCGCCCCAGACGAGGTGCGCCGAAAACATGATCGCGTTGAGCCGGGGCGGCTGCCGGTGCGCCCCGGCCATGAGGCGCGCCGCCGGGACCCACCCGAAGTAGCTGACCGCCCACACGGCCGCCCCGAACGCGGCGCCGCCGAGCGCCCCGCCGCCGGCCCGGCGCGCAAAGGCCGGGTAGGCGGCGCCGCAAAGCCCACCATAGCCGAAATGCGCCGCCACGGTGGCCGCCCGCAGCAGCGGCTCCGGCGGGCGGCTCCCGGCGGCGCGCCGGGCCAGGCGCCCGGTGATGCGGCGCGGCGGCAGCGGCCGCCTCGGCGACCACGGCGGCGCGCCGTTGAGGGCGCTCATGGCGAGCGTCATGGGCAGCGTGGCGGCGGCTCCGGCGAGCGCGCCCGCCAACGTTTCGTGCAGCTTCATGCGTAGCCTCCAGAGGGTTGCGGGGGCAGAGATACCCCCGGCGCGGGCCGCCTGTTGCGCACGCGCGGCGCGGGGGGCTATAATGTTACGCTTCCCTCCCCCCCGCCCCTTCGCTCCCGTTATCTTTATGGATCGCCGCGCTTTCCTGCTGACGCTTGGCGCCGCTGCGGCCGCAGGCTGCGGCGCCTCCACCCGGACCAACCTCGTCGAAGCCGCTCCCGAGCCCGGACGCCTGCCCCGCTGGCGCGGGTTCAACCTGCTCGAAAAGTTCGTCGCCGAGCGCCAGCGCCCTTTCCGCGCCTCCGACTTCGACCTGATCGCCGGCTGGGGCTTCGACTTCGTACGCCTACCGCTCTCGTATCATTGCTGGTCGCGTCCCCAGGACCCCTACCGCCTCGACGAGGCCGTCCTGAAGGAAATCGACCAGGCGGTGGCGTACGGACGGGAACGCGGCATCCACGTCAACATCAACCTCCACCGCGCGCCCGGCTACTGCGTCAACCCGCCGGCGGAGCCGCTCGACCTGTGGTCGGACCCGCGCGCGCTCGACGCGTTCGCGTTCCAGTGGGCGCACTTCGCCGAGCGCTACAAAGGCATCCCGAGCGCCCAGGTGAGTTTCGATCTGCTGAACGAGCCGCCCGACATTGCCGAGAGCGTGTACGCGGGCGTCATGCGCGGCGCCGTCAAGGCCATCCGCAACGTGGACCCCGGCCGCCTCATCATCGTGGACGGCCTGCGCTGGGGGCGCGGCCCGGTGCTAAGCCTCGCCGACCTCGGCATCGGCCAGAGCACGCGCGGCTACGACCCAATGACCGTGAGCCACTACCAAGCCACGTGGGTAGGCCGCGAGACCTGGCCCGAGCCTGCCTGGCCCCTCACGGCCGACGGCGAGACGTGGGACCGCAGCCGCCTTGCCCACGAAGTCTACGAGCCGTGGGTGCGCGCCCAGGCCCAGGGCATCGGGGTGCATGTAGGCGAGTGGGGCGCCTACAACCAGACGCCGCACGCCGTGGCGCTCGCCTGGATGAAGGATCTGCTGGAGATCTGGAAAGCCCAGGGGTGGGGATGGGCGCTCTGGAATCTGCGGGGCAGCTTCGGCGTGCTCGAGAGCGGCCGCGCCGACGCGCCGTACGAAATGCTCCAGGGCATGAAGCTCGACCGGCGCATGCTGGAGCTGCTGCGCGCCTACTAGCTCAGCCCTCCGCCGCCGGCCCCTGGCGTTGCATCCAGTGGCGCGCGCCCACCATGGCTGCGAGCGCGCACGCGATGAGAATGGCCGAGAGCGCGACCGCCGTATCCAGATCGACCTCGAAGCCCATGTAAATGGCGAGCGGCATCGTCTGGGTGCGGCCGGGAAAGTTGCCCGCGAAGATGATCGTCGCGCCGAACTCGCCGAGCGCGCGCGCCCACCCGAGCACGGCCCCGCCGAGGAGCGCCGGCCGGGCCAGGGGCAACGTCACGTGCCGGAACACCTGCCACGGGCGGGCGCCGTCGAGCATGGCCGCGCGCTCGATGTCCGGATCGACGGCGCGGAAGCCGAGCGCGGCCGCGCGCACGAACAGCGGCGCCGAAACGAACACCTGGGCCATCACGACGGCCGCCGTCGTAAAGGCGAGCGGCAGCCCGAGCGCTTCGAGCAGGCCGCCGAGCGGTCCGCGCCGCCCGAAGAGCACCAGCAGGGCGACGCCCGCCACCGCCGGGGGCAGCACAATCGGCAGGTCGATGACGGCGTCGAGCAGGGTGCGGCGCCGGCCGGTGGCGCGCGCCGAGAGCACGGCCAGCGGCGCGCCGAGCACGACCGAGCAGGCCGCCGCGCAGAGGCTCGTCGCAAAACTCAGCCCCACGGCCTGCCGCACGGCCGGCTGCCCGAGGCTTTGCCACACGTCGGCCGGCGCTGCGCCGAGGGCCAGATAGCCCACAGGCACGACCAGGTACAGCAGCAGCGGCAGCGCCGCCGCCGCCCACGCCCAACCCCCTCCCTTGCGATGAATGCGCTTCCCCGTATGCACGCGCGTGCGGATGTATCTTGTGGTCGGCAGGGCAGGCGCGCCCCGGCAGATGATACGCGCGCCGCCCCGATTCCACAACGGCGCCCCCATGACGCACGCCCCTCGCCCCGACGACTCCCGCGCGGCGCGCCTGCGCGAGGTGGGGCTGCTGTTCTTCGCGCTCGGCTGCGTCGCCTTCGGCGGCCCGGCGGCGCACCTTGCGCTGCTGGAGGAGTGGTTCGTCGTGCGCCGCCGCTGGCTCACGCGCGCGCACTTCCTCGACCTGATGGGCGCCACCAACCTGATCCCCGGCCCCAACTCGACCGAGATGGTGATGCACCTCGCCTATGAGCGTGCGGGGTGGGCAGGGCTTGTGGTCGGCGGCGTCGCGTTTATCGCCCCGGCGGCGGCCCTTGCGACGGGGCTGGCCGCGCTGTACGTGCGCTACGGCGCCCTGCCGAGCGTGCAGCCCGCGCTGGCGGGCCTCAAGCCCGCCGTGGTGGCCGTGGTGGCCCACGCTCTTTTACGCCTCGCCCCGACGGCCGTACGCGGCTGGGCCACCGGCGCCTGCGTCGCGGCGAGCGCCGCGCTCGTACTGCTCGGCGGCTCCGAGATCGCCGCCCTGCCGGCCGTCGGGGCCGCCGGGGCCGTCGTGCTCTACGCGCAGCGCCGGCCGGGCGCGCCGCTCGCCTGCGCCGGCGTGCTCGCGCTGCCCGCCGCCGGGGCCGCCGCCGACCTGCCGACCCTCGGGGCGCTGGCGCTGTTCTTCCTCAAGGTCGGCTCGGTGCTCTACGGCAGCGGTTACGTGCTCGTGGCCTTCATGGAAGGCGGCCTCGTCGAGCAGCACGGCTGGCTGACGCGCCCCGAGCTGCTCGACGCCGTCGCCGCCGGGCAGTTTACGCCCGGGCCCGTCTCTACGGCCGTCACGTTCGCAGGCTACCTCATGGCCGGCGTCCCCGGCGCGCTCGTCTCGACGGCGGCGTTCTTTCTGCCGTCGTTCTTTTTCGTCGGACTGCTCAACCCGCTCGTGCACCGTTTGCGCCGCCGCACCTGGGCGGGCTGCTTCCTCGACGCCGTCGCGGCGGCGTCGCTGGGGCTGATGGCCGCCGTGCTCGTGGACCTCGGCGCGGCCGCCCTGCGCACCGGCGCCGCCTGGGCCATCGGCGCGGCGACGCTGCTGCTGGCGGCCCGCTGCAAGACGAGCGCTGCCTGGCTCATCCCAGGCAGCGCTCTGGCAGGCTGGCTGCTGCACGCAGCCGGTTTCGCCCTTGGCTGAGCCTCAGCCGGGCGCGCCTCAGCCCGGCACGAGGGCAGACGCCTGGAGCCGCCGGAACACTTCCTTCAGGTCGGCGGCCCCGGCCGGCAGGGCGCTGAGCAGCGTCGGCGCGAGGGCTTTGAGCCACGGGTCGGCCTCGGGCGCGGCCTCCAGGCCGCCGTTCAGGCCCAGCAGGAACCGCCACTCGGCCAGGCGCTCGCGCGCATAGTCCTCCAGCGATGAGACCGGCGCCTTCCCGGCGAGGATGTCGGCCATCGTCTCCGCGAGCGTCGCGGCTTCGAGCATGCCGAGGTTCATGCTCTGGACGCCGGCGGGG
>CBDTTW010000044.1:0-18718 GCA_965363675.1 uncultured Rhodothermaceae bacterium | reverse complement strand
CTCATCGACACGGGCAGCCGCATGGACGAGGTCATCTTCGAGGAGTTCAAGGGCACCGGCAACATGGAACTCGTCCTCGACCGCCAGCTTGCCGACCGGCGCATCTTCCCGGCCATCAACCTCGTCAAGTCGGGCACCCGGCGCGAGGAGCTGCTGCTTCAGGAAGCGCGCCTGAACCGCATTTGGATTCTGCGCAAGCTGCTCGCCGACCTCGACCCGGTGCAGGGCATGAACTTCCTGCTCGACAAGATGCGCGGCACCCGCGACAACGACGAGTTCCTCGTCGTCATGAACTCGTAGGGGCGCGCCCCTGCCCACCGCCTGAAGGACCCGCCGCCCTCCGTGCGACGGGTCCTTTTTGCTGGCTCTCATCCCCGAACCGATATGGCTATCCACACCGTTTTGTTCGATATGGACGGCGTGCTCATCGACGTTTCCGGCTCGTTCCACCGGGCCATCGAGGAGACCGCCGCGGCGTTCATCGGGCGGCCCGTGCCGCCCGGCCGCATCCGCGAGTACAAGAACCGGGGCGGCTTCAACGACGACTGGAAGCTGACGCACGCGCTTGTGAGCGATGCGGGCGTCGCCGCCTCCTTCGAGGAGGTCGTGGCGGCGTTTCAGCAGCGCTACCGGGGGGCCGCCTGGGACGGCTACATCGCCGAGGAACCGGCGCTCATCCGCCCGGAGGCGCTGGAGGCGCTGCGCGCGGCGGGCATGGCCCTGGGCGTCGTGACGGGCCGCCCGCGCGCCGAAGCGCTCTGGACCATCGAGAAGCAAGGCTGGAGCGCTTACTTCCCCGTCGTAAACGCCATGGAGGACCAGGCGGGCCGGGGCAAGCCCGACCCTTACGGTCTGCGCTGCGCCATGGAGGCCCTCGGCCCCGGGGCGCGCCCCGAGACTACGGCCTACATCGGCGACACCGTCGACGACATGACGGCTGCGCGCGCCGCCGGAGCCTGGGCCATCGGCATCACGCCGCCCTACCTCGACCATGCCGGGCGCCGCGCCCTCCTCCAGGCCCACGGCGCGCACCACGTCGTCAGCGCGTGCAGCGACCTGCCGGCTTTGCTGGCCGCGCTGGAGGGGGCGCCGGGCTGAGCCGCGCCGCAGGCGTCAGCGGACGGAGACGGAGGGCAGCTCAGCCATCTGCTTCAGGTAGCTTCGGGCCGTCTCGTTGGCGGGGTCGTGGCGAAGGGCGGTCTTCCAAGCGCTGCGGGCGGCGGCGGGGCGCCCGGTGCGGGCGTAGAGAATGCCCGTATTGATCCAGACGGCGGGGTCGGTCGAGTCCTGCCGGAGCAGGGCGAGGTAGCCCCCGAGGGCTTCCTCGTAGGCATTGCCCGCAAGCAGCAGGTTGGCGATTTCGAGTTGGATGTCCCGGTCGTTCGGCTCCAGCAGGTGCGCCACGCGGTAGGCGTGCAGCGCGTCGGCAGTGCGGCCGGCCTGGCGGTAGGCATAGCCGAGGGTGGCCCAGATGGCAGGGCGGCGCGGGTAGAGGCGGCTCAGGTTCTCCCACTGGAACAGGTCGCGCTCCTGCTGGCGGAGGCGCTCGGCGTCCTTCAAATGCTGCGTCGCTTCCTCGCTCAGTCCCAAGCGCATGAGGGCCTGGCCGAGGTTGTAATGCGCCTCGTGGCGGAACGGCTGCTCGGCGACGACCGAGGTAAAATTCCGGCGGGCCTCCTCGTTTCGGCCGGTGCGCAGCAGCAGCATCCCCAGCATGTAGCGGTAGTCCGGGTTGGCCCCGTCCAGCGCGACGGCGCGGCGGGCGTGGACGGTCGCTTGCTCGAAGTCGGCTTCGGCGTCGTAGAGGTACGCCAGGAGGGCGTATGCCTCGGCCAGCCCCTCATCCTCGCGCAGCGCCTGCTCGAAGGCCGCGCGGGCGCTGTCGGGCTTGCCCAGTTCGGTATAGGCCCGCCCGATGCGGATCTGGAGGCGCGGGTCCGGGAAGGCGTCGTACTCCTGCCGGTAGCGCATGATGGCCGGCGCGTAGCGGCCCTGGCGGAAGGCGACGTTGCCCAGGTTGAGGCGGGCGCCCCGGTATTTCGGGTCGAGCGTCAGGACGCGCTCGTAGGCGGCGGCGGCCCGCTCCAGGTCGTTGATGTCCGTCAGGATGAGGCCCCGCAGAAAGTTCACGTCGGCCAGGAAGCGCGTTTCGTCGGGGCGCGCGGCCGCCTCGGCGCTGTCGGCCAGGACGAGCGCCCGGCCCGGATCCTGCGCTTCGAGGGCCTGCTGCGCCCGCACGAGCAGCGCGGCGGCGCGGGGCGTCACCGGGGGCGCCGGGTCTTTTTCGGGGGCGCCGCCGCAGCCGGCGGCCAGCGCCGCCAGCAGCAAAGCCGCCGCAGCGGCGCGAGCATAGCACGTCATGATCGGTAAGCGAACGGGTGAGACGGGGCCGCCGGCTGCGCCGGGCGGCGCAAAGCCGGGCGACTGCTGTAAAGATAAGGGCTTATACAAACGAAAGCAGGGACACGGGCGGGCCGTGTCCCTGCTCGGGTTCACTGCGAAGGCCGGGCGCGCCTCAGAAGCCGACGTGCAGGCCGATGCGGTTGATGTTGCCCAGGTCGCCGAACTGCGAGTAGGCATAGTCCGCCCCGAAGTTCAGCTTGCCCATGCCCAGGTTCAGGCCGGCGCCCAGGTTAATGCCCTGCTCGTCGGTCGGGAAGATGTACCCGGCCCGAAGCGAAAGCAGATTCATGAACCGGTACTCGCCGCCGACGCGCACCTGCTCGTCGTAGGAGCGCGGGTGGCCCGCCTCGACGGCCACGAGCAGCGCGTGATCGGTCGGCATGGACGACGAGAGATCGAACACGTTCATGGAGACGGCAATGTTCAGGCTCAGCGGCGCCTCGAAGCTTTCTTCCTCGTAGGTCACGGCCGGCGAGAAGTTGCGCGCCGTCACGGCCAGGTTGAGGCTCTCGAAGCCGGTGTGGTACAGCACCCCGAAGTCGAAGACGGGCGTGCTCACGGCGTTGCCGCTCATCTCGCCTTCCAGCGACATCATGCTCTCGCCCAGGTCCTGATGCGCGTAGCGCAGGTTGCCGCCCACCGCGAAACGGTCCGAAAGGGATTTCGCGTAGCCGACGCCGACGGCGAAGGCGGAGGGCGAAAAGTTTTCGGTGCGCGCGTAGCCCGGCCCGACCGGGCTTCCGTCGATGATGGTGCCCTCCAGCTCGCCGTAGTCCACAGCGATGAGCGAGAGGCCGAAGACGCCGTACCGCCCGCCTACGGGGCTGAAGGCGATGCTGGCGTTGGAGTAGTTGATGTCGGCAAACCACTGCGCCGTGCCGGCCCCCAGGCTGAGGCCTTCGAGCTGCGCCATGCCGGCGGGGTTGTAGAACATCGCGGCCGACGAGTTCAGGTCCAGCGCCGAGACGGCGTCGGCCATGGCGGCGGCGCGCGGGTTGATCGAGATGTCCAGGAACTGGAAACCGGACTGGGCGCGCTTGTCCCGTTGCCGTTCGATCTCCTGGCCGGAGGCGGTCGGCGCCTCCCAGACGAAGACGGCCAGCAGTAAGACGATCGGTAGAAATCTCCTCATGGTATCACCCAAAGCATTAAGCGGCGGCCCCCCCGGAGGGGGGCCTGCACCGGAATTAGCGGATAATGACGAACTTTTTCATCTCGCGCTCCCCCGTGTCGTGGTTATCCACGACGGCGATGTAGAGGCCGCTGACGACGAGCTGCTGGGACTCCGTGGTAACGTCCCAGTACTCATCGCCGCTTCCGGTGGTGTGCTCGATGGTGCGGACCAGCTCTCCGCGCTCGGTGTAGATGCGGATGGTGCACTGCCCCGGGATGTCGAGGAAGCCGATGCGCTCCCGGCGCGGGCCCGGGTAACGCACGCCTTCCTGGGCGCCGATGTTGAGCGGGTTCGGCACGACCACGAACGACTTGGTCGTCGGGCCCGGCTCGCGCAGCGAGATGGCCGGGTCGTAGGTCTGCGTCCAGTAGCGGTTGCTCTTCTGGCCGTCCGCGCCGACGCTCACGATGTAGTAGTAGTAGTTGATGCCGCGGGCCACGTTGGCGTCGTCGAACGTGCCCTGCGCCGTGATCTGCGGCGCGCCCGGGCACCCGGCGATGCACTGGTACTCGAAGTACGGGTCGTTCGTGTAGTCGCTGTCTGCGTCATAGCGCAGCCGCCCTTCGATGTAGTTTTCCGTGCGGTAAATCTCGACGCGCTGCGGGTTCTGGCCCGAGTACAATTCCCAATCCAGCCTGATGCGGTTTACGCCGGAGGTCACCTTGAACTTCGAAGGCGGCCGGGGCGGCGGGTTCTGGATCGGGTAGCGGCCCATGTTATTGCTGGCCTCGTAGAGGTCGATGGCCTTCTCGAACGTCTCGAAGAGCGAGTCGCGCCCGGAGAAATACCACTGGTTCTTGCCGAGGGTAAGGCCGCGGTACGTGATGTTCGGCGTCAGGGAAAGCGCCGTCGTGCCGCCCTGCTTGGTGGGGCCGGAGAGGCGCTTGAACTGACGGCCGATGATGGAAGCCTCGTTCATCGTGAGGCCGTCCACGCCCTGGGCCACCACGATGCGCACCGAGTCGCCGGGCGCAAGCGTGTAGGGACCGTAGCTCTGCTTCATCGTCCAGCCGCCGGGGCGGCCGTTCATCGGGTCGCCGTCGGGGGTCAGGAAGTTTTTGTCCTGGTCGATCTGGTCGGCATGGTGCGGCCCGTGCGGGTTCGACATGTCGGCGCCGGTAATCATCTGATACTCGGCGTTCATCTTCTGGATGTTGGTGGCGCTGTTGGCCGAGAGCAGCGCGTCGTCGGCGTCGATGGTGCCCGTCATGGCGGGCTGCGGCGTGCCGTCGGCGGCCGGGTCGGCGTGGATCGTCACGAAGCCGACGAAGTCCGGCTTGGAGAGGCGGCCGATGGTGTCGGCTTCCTGGGAGTAGCCCTGCTTGCGCCACTGCGAGAGGCCGTAGTCGTCGAAAGCGTCGTTGTTGGTGAAGTTGCCCACCCACGCGTACTGCGCCTTGAAGTCCACGCCGTAGTCGTGCACGCCGTCGCCGACGATGTCGTTCATGACGTTGGCGCCCCAACCGCCGCCGGGGCCTTCGTACTTCTCGCTGAGCACGAAACGCTTCTGGAAGTGCAGATACACCCCCTGGAGCGTCTGGTTGAGCTCTTTCGTTTGCAACTTGCCGTCGGTGTCGCCGGTGTTGGTCAGGACGAACTCCTGGATGTGGAAGTTGTCGTAGCGCGGGTCGCTGTAGGCGTAGTTGCGCCGCGTGATCGTCACGCCGAGCAGGCTGCTCACCTTCGACTCGACCATGCGGTCGGCCGGCAGGTTCGGGTCTACGCGGTCGTTGTCGGGGCGGTCGGCATAGGTCTGGAATTCGTCGCCCGAGGCGTCCACCACCGAGATCTGGGGCGGCTCGAACTTGCTGACCGTGGTGAAGCTGATGGGGAAGAACTCCCCGGCGCCGGTGGCGCGCGGCCCCACGTGCACGACGCGCGTCGGGTAGGTTACGCCGTCGGCGCCCTGCACGTTGCGGGCGGCCAGCCATACGGCTTCGGCGCGCAGCGTGCCGGCGCGCCAGATGGCGGGCCAGTAGAGGCCGTTGCAGTTGGCGTAGCACTCGGTGCCGCCGCCGATGGCGCTGTAGACATCGCTGATCTCGCCGATGCCGAGCGTTTTCGTGCGGTACTGCGCCTGCACCGGGCCGGCCCAGAGCAGGCCGAGCAGCAGCGGGAGCAGGAGTAGGGAGCGTCTTTGTCCAGACATCCGTTTGAGGGTAGTAGCTATATACATGGAAGATCCCGTTTGGGCGGCGGCGGGGGCCCCGGCCCCCGCCGACCGTTCAGAGGCAGATAAGAGCAGGCACGCCTAGAAGTCCAGGCGCAGGCCCAAGTTGAGCGTGCGGGGGAAGAGGTACCACAGCGACGTATAGTTCGGGTTGTCGATGTAGTCCTTCCCGATCACGCCGGGCACGTCATCCCCGTAGATGGGGTTGCCTTCCGCGTCGCGGACCTGGTACTGATCCTCCCAACCTTCCACCATCGACTTGGGCAGTTTCAGCGAGTTCAGGTAGTCCCGCTGGTCGTCGCCGCTGGAGAAGGCGCCCCGGTTGAAATTCTTGATGTTGAACACGTTCGTGATGTCCATGAAGAACTGGGCGCTGTTGCGGCCCACCGAGAAGCTCTTCGAGACGCGCATGTCCATCATGCGGTAGGCTTTCCAGCGCATGTTGTTCTGGACGCCCTGGACGGAGGTAGACGGACCGGTCCAGGTGAAGGCCGGGCCGGCCTGCCACTCGCCGAGCAGGCTGACCACCCAGGCGCCGAGCGGCCGGAAGCCCGAGACGCCGGGGCCGAAGTCGTCCGGCGAGAGCAGCTCCAGGTTGAACCGGGCGAACGGCTGCGGCACCGGCTTCGACTGGTAATAGTCGAACGTGGTGCGCTCGTAGTTGCGCTGGTCCTGGCGGTTTTCGAGGTACTGGCCGAAACCGAAGTTGCCGCCCGAGCGGACGTAGTAGGTGTAGTTGGCAAAGCCGCGCACCCACTTGCCGGCGCGCTTCTGGATGCTGATTTCCGCGCCGCGCGTGTCGGCGTAGTTATCCGGCACGTTGACCGTGTAGTCCACCAGGCCGTTCTCGTCGCGGTAGCGGATCCAGCGCATCTGGTTGCGGGTGTCCTTGTAGAAGCCCGCCACGCGGATCAGGAACTGGTTGAACAGGCTCTGCTCGTAGCCCAGCTCGTAGCTGATCGTCAGCTCCAGCGGGGCGCGCGGGTTCGCCATGCGGTCTACGCCGTTGGTGATGTAGTCGCGCCGGAGCTGGTAGAGGAACTCCGAGGGCGAGCGCTGGCGCTGGTGGCCGTAGTTGAAGTACAGCTTGCTGCCTTCGGTCACCGGGAACGAGAGGCCGAGGCGCGGGCTGAAGTACAGCTTGGCCGGCACGTTTTCCTTCGGGAACAGCGAGTCCATCACGGCCACGTTGGCCCCCGAGAGCAGGATGTCGTAGGGGTCGTCGAGGGCGTACCACTCGGTGTTCGGGTTCAGGTAGTCCAGGCGCGCGCCGACGTTGGCGATCATGCCCTTGAACTCCAGCTTGTCCTGCACGTAGGCGCCGCCGTAGATCTCGGTGTTGTTCCACTTCGAGTACACGTCGTCGTCGGTGAGCAGGAAGTCCGGCGTGCCGAAGCTGATGTCCATCGGCGTAACGCTGAGCTCAAGGCCCGCCTCGATCATGTTGGTCCGGTTGACCTGGCTCGTCATGTCTACGCGGCCCGACCACGAAACGACATCGCTGGTGTCGCGGAACTCGCTCCAGTGGGCGCCCATGCGCATGTTTTCGAGCGACGTGGAGGGCTCGAAGGAGAAGTTGAACGGCGCCTCGTCCACGCAGTAGGTCGGCGTGATGCAGTTGACGCGCGTGGTGTCGCGCACGGGCGGCACCGTGGTGCGGTACTTCGTACCCAGGCGCTGGAGGCGCGCCTCGTAGAAGGTGGTCGGGCTGATCGTATGCGTAAACTTCGCCCCGACGAGGTTCGTCGTGATGCGGCCCGAGGTGAGCGCGCCGGTGCCGAACATCCAGTCGTCGGGCCGGTTGTAGTCCGCGATCATGTCGGTGCCGAGCGTGTACTGGCGGTCGCCGTCGCGGATGAGGTCGGTCGGGCCGCTGCGGTTGATGTTGGAGGTGCCCTCCTGCGTGCCGAACATGCCCTCTACGACGAGCTTCATGCCCTTGGCAACGTCCGAGGTGAGCTTGAGGCGGGCGTTGGAATCGTCGTAGCCGTCGGTCGTCAGCGGGATGATGTACTGGCTCTGCTCACGGCGGTAGGAGGCGTAGAAGCGCAAATCGCCGAGGCTGCGGCTGATGCCGGGCACCGGGCCGCCGGCGGCGCCGTCGAAGACGTAGTCGGGCTGGTCCACCGTCAGGTCGCGCCGGTGGTAGTACTTGAACAGCTCTTGCGCCTGCTCGGGCGTCAGGTCGTCGTTGGGGTTGTTGTTGCCCCGGAGCGTGCGCGAAAGCGCCTCGTAGCCCTGCCACGACGGGTACTGGCGCTGCGTCTGGGCGTCCCAGGTCCTGGTGCCCTTCATGGCCACCTCGGGGTCGAGGTAGGGGCGCATCCAGTACGAGTTGGGGTCGTTCACGTCCATGCCGAAGTAGCGCTTCGTCGGCGGGGCATAGCGCCCGATGATGGTGCCCGAGTACCGGTCGCGCTCGCCCTCGCGAGTGACCACGTTGACCACGCCCGCGCGCATGTCGCCGTACTTGGCGCTGAAGCCGCCCGACTGCACCTGCACCGCCTCGACGGCGGCGTAGCTGATGCCCGTGTACGGATTATTGCTGCGGCGGGTGCTCAGGTCGAGGCCGTCCACCATGATCTTCGAGAGGTTGGCGCCGTCGCCTCGGATGTTCATGCCCTGCACGCCCGCTTGCACGCCGACGACCTTCGAAACGTCGGTCACAGGCAGGTTCTGGATCTGCTCGGCCGTCACATCGACGCGGCTGGCCGACAAATCCTGCTGTACGATGGGCCGCTCGGCCTGCACGATCACTTCGTCGAGGCCGACCGTTTGCTCCCGGATGGCGAAGTCCACCGTCGTCGTCAGGTCAATGGAGACGTTGACGTTTTGCTTGAGTTCGGGGGTGAAACCGATGAAGGACGCGCGCACGGCGTAGGAGCCGGGGCGCACGTTCAGGATGGTGTAGTACCCATCGACATCGGTAGAGGCGCCCTGTGTGGTGCCGTCGATGACCACGCTCACACCGGGCAGGGGGTCGCCGTTGCCTTGGTCCGTGACACGGCCCGTGATCTTGCCCGTCTGGGCAAGCGCAGGCGTAGCCGCCAGGCAAGCGAGCATCAGGAGGAATTGTAGCTTTCGCTTCATTACGCTCGTGGAGTATTGTTGAGAGGGTGCACAGGCGGCGCGGCGCGGGATCACCGGTTTGCACGCGCCTTTCCGGGAGCGCCCCGCCAAGCCGGCGAGGAAAGAGCTTCCGGGACGGATCCGAGAGACGATGCGGGCGGGTGTCGTCGGGATGGTTTATCGTACGCTTCCCTCTGCATGGGCAGGCGCTTCGGCGCCGGTTCCGCAGGCAGCCCAACCTTCGGAGCCCCTCATGCAGAGCGTCGGAATAAGCGGCGCCTCGGGGGCGCCGCCGCCCCCCGGCCTTGCAGCGGCGCGGGAAGGCATCCTGGGGGAGACCACGTCTTCGTTTTAGTTGCTTCCGAACGAGATGGGGAGGCGGAAGCGGGACCTTGGGGGTTAGTCGCTCGGGCATGTTATACCCCTAGCCCTGGGAAGTCAACCCCAAACGCGCGCCCTGCCCCCCCCAGCGCGGCAAAAACGGCAGGATTCGGCCTGCCGGTGACAACTTCTTACGAACTTCACGGCGCCGCGAGGCCATTTCTCGCGCGCCGCACGCGGTCAGAAGGGGTTCGTCCGGATGCGCTCGTTCCGGTTATAGCAGCGCTCCTCGAACGGCCGGCAGCGCGCGATCCAGGCGGCCTCCAGGCGCTTCAGCTCGGCCTCGGGGTTGAAGCCGGGTTCCGCGCGGCGCTTCACCGTCTCGACCACGACGAACTCGAAGGCCGCCTCGCCCAGGGCGTCCCAGTCCTGCTGCAAGGCGGCGCTCTGGTGGCTATGGAAGCGCAGCATGGCGCGGTGCGCGTTGAGTTTGCTTTCGGGGTTGAGGCTGCTGCCCAGCAGCACGCGCCCGGTGCGCGTATTGCGCACCACGTAGATCCCCGCCTCCTTCTCCTCGGCCTGCAACTGGTAGTTGCGGGCGATCTCCTTGCGACTTTCCTTACGGTTGTTCATAACATGCGGTTGCTTCCGGCGGCGCTTGCGGGGGGCCTACGGCGGCCCGACGCTTGGCATGCGCCGCCTGCGCGATAGTTCCCACCGGCTCAGGGCTGCGGCTCGGGTTGGGGGGCGGCCTCCGGGGCGGCGCGCGGCCCGAGGGCAGGCTCCGGCAGGGCGTAGCCCACCACGAGCGCCATCGCCGCAAGCGAGACGGCTCCCATCCACGCGTTGCTCTCGAAGCCGAAGCGCGTGTAGAGCGCCCCGGCCATGGCGCTGCCGATGCCGATGCCGACCTGCCCGAAGGCGACGGCCGTGCTCATGAGGATGCCCCGGCGTTCCGAAGGCGCCAGGGTCGTCATGAGCGATTGCAGCGGAGCCATGCGCACGGCCACGAACATCATCGCCACCCCGAAGACGACGTAGGCGCTCCAGAGGCCCCGCACGAGCAGCGTCGTGGCGAGCATCACCACGGCCAGCCCGGCGCACGAGGCCACGATGAGCGGCTTGCGCCCCGTGCGGTCCGAGAGCCGCCCCGAAGTCGGCCCCGTCACGATGTTGACCAGGCCGCCGACCAGAAACATCGAGGCGATCTGGACGCCGCTGATCCCGAGCGATTCTTCGAGCCAGGTAGGCAGATAGATGATATAGACGCCCACCCCGAAGAACATCAGGAAGTACGCCCCGATGGCGGCCGGCACGTAGGCCTCCCGGAAAAGCTGCCGGTAGCCCGCCGCCATGCGCCCCGGCCGCAGCGGCAGCGGGTCGAGCGCCACGTTGGGCTGGGGCACCTTGCGCCAGATGAGCACCGAGGCCGCCGTCATCGTGACGCCGAACATCAGGAACGGGTAGCGGAAGCCGAACCACGTGTTGAGCAGCGTGCCCATCGGGATGCCGAGGATCTGCCCGGCCGCGATGCCGCTCATGACCCACCCCGTCGCCCACCCGCGCCGCTCGTACGGAAAGTAATCGCCGACGTACGAAACCGCTGCGCCGCTGAGCATGCCGCCGGCCATGCCCGCCACCGCCCGGACGCAGAGCAGCGAGACGAAGCTATCGGCGAGCACGTGCAACAGCAGCGCCGCCGCCATGCTCGACGAGCCGGCCATGAGGATGCGGCGGCGGCCCATGCGGTCCGAGATCGGCCCGATGAGCAAGGCGGCCAGGCTCAGGCAAAGCGCGTACGACGTGATGAGCATGCCGCGCAGGTGCTGCGGAATGCCCAGGGCCGCGCCGATGGCCGGCAGGATCGGGGCCATGATGAGCATCTGGCTGCTGCCGGCAAACATCATCAGCCAGAGCGCAAACAGAATGGGCCGCTCCTCCTTCCGGCGCCGCTCCGGTATGCCGGCCCCTCGGGGCGAAACGCTGGGATGCTCCAATAACCACGCTCCTCTTTGCGCGCAGGAGCCGGAAAAGGCCGCCCTGCCGCCCTTAACAATTCGCTAACGGTTCGGTAACACAGCCGCAATAGCCCGGGGGTAGCTTCGTCCCGTCTAGGCTTCCCCCGAAGAGGCCTTCCATACCGCAATTTATTAAGATAGGCTCGAAGCATCATGACATTCCAATCGGCAGCCTCCGCGAGGCGGTTTATCGTAGGCGCAGCGTTTTTTCTGCTGGCCTTTGCCGCCCCCGCCGCTGCCCAGCGCGGCTCCGTCAGCGGCGTCATCGTGGACGCGCAGACCGGCGAAGCCCTGATCGGAGCCACCGTGCAGCTCCAGGGTACGACCACCGGCGCGACGGCCGACCTCGACGGCAAGTACCTTCTGCAAAACCTCGCTCCCGGCGCCCACACGCTCGTTTTCTCCTATATCAGCTACGCCTCGAAAACGGTGCAGAACGTCCGGGTGGAAGCCGGCAAGACGACGACCCTCGACTTGTCTCTGGACGCCGAGACCGTAGGCCTGGAGGAAGTGGTCGTCGAGGCGCGGGCGGTGCAGAACACCGAGGCTTCGCTGCTGCGCATCCAGGCGAAGGCTCCAGCCATCATGGACGGCCTCTCGGCGCAGCAGATCCGCCGCAGCCCCGATGCCAACTCCGGCGAAGCCCTCCGCCGCGTCACCGGCGTTTCGCTGGTCGGCGGCCGTTTCGTTTATGTGCGCGGCATCCCCGAGCGCTACAACGCCGCTTTGCTCAACGGCGCCACCCTGGCCAGCTCCGAGCCGGACCGCCGCGCCTTCGCCTTCGACCTGTTGCCGACGAACCTGCTCGAAAACATCGTCGTCCTCAAGTCGGCCACCCCGGATCTGCCGGGCGACTTCTCGGGCGGCCTGCTCCGGATGAACACCATCGACTTCCCCGAGCGCCTCACCCTCGGCGCCGGCGTCTCGACGGGCTTTTCCAGCAACTCCACGTTCAAAACCTTCCAGAGCGGCGTCGGCGGCGGCGCGCTCGACTTCATCGGCATCGACGACGGCGCGCGCAGCCTGCCCGAGAGCTTCCCCACGGAAAACCTCGGCCTGTCCGGCCTGCCGACCGAACAAGTCCAGGCGTACGCCCGCGACCTGCCCAACACCTGGAAAATCAAGACCGGCGCCGCCCCGGTCAACACCAACCTGTCGCTCTCCTTCGGCAACTCGCTCGCGCTTTCGAGCCGGAGCAACATCGGCCTCGTGGCGGCGCTCTCGTACCGTAACAACTACAACTCGACCGACATTCGGCGCAAGGAGATCGAAGGCGCCGGCGAGCCGCGCTTCGACTACTCGGGCGTCCAGGACGTGAATACGGTCACGTGGGGCGGCATCTTCAACGTGAGCTACCGCATCAACCCGAACAACTCGGTCAGCTTCAAGAACCTGTACACGCGCACCGCCGACGACGAGGTGAGCACGCTCTCCGGCTTCCAGTACGCCGACAGCAACAGCGAGCGCGAGCAGACGGCCTTCCGCTACGTCGAGCGCGACGTGTACTCGGGCCAGCTCATCGGCGAGCACCAGATCCGCGCGCTCACCTCGCGCGGGGTGCAGCTCCGCTGGGAAGCCTTCAACAGCACGACCCACCGCAACGAGCCCGACTACCGCCGCGCCATCTACGAGCGCCCTATCGGCTCGACTGACCCGATGAACCTCGTGCTGGGCAACATCGTCTACCTCAACGGCGGCGGGCGCTTCTACTCCGACATGGTCGAGGCCACCTGGGGCGGCGGCGCGCACCTGACCGTGCCGATCACGCAGGCCCGCTTCACCTTCGGCGCCACCGCCGAGGACCGCAACCGCGACTTCAACTCGCGCTTCATCGGGGCCGTCCTGACGCCGCGCACCGACTTCAATCTGCTTTTCCAGCCGCTCGACGAGGTCTTCGCCCCTGAAAGCTTCGGGGCGCGCGGCTTTACGCTGAGCGAGCTGAATACCGGCGGCGCCGGCTACGACGCCGGTCAGACGATCCTGGCGGGCTACGGCATGGTCGATATGCCGCTTGCTCCCCTCTCCCGCAAGCTCCGCTTCGTCGGCGGGCTGCGCGCCGAGCAGGCGCAGCAGCGCCTGGAGTCCACGACGTTCACCGGACCCATCGACCACCAGAGCGACCGGCTCAACTTGCTGCCTTCGGCCAACTTCACCTACGCCATCGACGACAAGACCAATTTGCGCCTCGGGTACAGCCGCAACCTGAACCGCCCCGAGCTGCGCGAGCTGGCCCCGTTCGCCTACTACGACTACGAACTCCAGACGACCGTCTACGGCAACGCCGACCTCGAACAGGCCCGCATCGACAACTTCGACGCGCGTTTCGAGGTGTACCCCGGCATCGGGCAACTGCTCTCGACGGGCGTATTCTACAAACGGTTCCGCAACGCCATCGAGCGTGTGATCGTGCCCGGCGTCTCGCTCAACGCCGAGCGCACGTTCAGCAACGCCGAGACGGCCAACAACTACGGCGTCGAGGTGGAGAGCCGCATCGGGCTGGGCCGGTTGGGCTCCTACTTCGCCGCCAGCAACCTCCTGGCGAACTACACCTGGGTCGACTCGAACGTGGACGTTAAGGGCGGCGCGGGCGTGCTGGCGCGCTCGGGCCGGCCGCTTCAGGGCCAGTCCGCCTACGTCGTCAACGTCGGGCTCAACTTCCTGGAGCCGAGCCTGAAGACCAGCGTCTCGCTGCTCTACAACCGCATCGGCAGCCGCATCATCGAGGTGGCGACCAACTTCGAGGAGGACATCATCGAGGCGCCGCGCGACGTGCTCGACCTGGTCATCACGCAGCCGCTGATGGGCCGCTTCGAGGCCCGGTTCGCCGCGCGCGACATCCTGGCGCAGGACCAGCGCTTCTACCAGGGCGCCGACCTCGTCCGCGCCAACGACCGCGGGGGGTCCTACACCCTCGGCGTCTCCGTCCGCCTCTAAGGCGCACTTCCAACGGCTTGTGCAAGGCCCCGGAACACCGGGGCTTGGCCGAGTCATCCCCAACAAACCTCCAACCCGCCTACACCCACCCTCACCCAACCGCTACGATTCCCATGCGTAAACTCCTTCTGACCCTTGTACTGACCGCTATGTTGGGCCTGTCCGCATACGCGCAGGACCTGATGAGCTACGACGAAGTCATCGAAGGCAGCATCACGACCAACCGTACGCTCATGGCAAGCAAGCGCTACCTGCTGCGCGGCTTCGTCTACGTCCGCGACGGCGCTACGCTCACCATCGAAGCCGGCACGCTCATCATGGGCGAGAAGAGCAGCAAAGGCGCCCTCATCGTCGAGCGCGGCGGCAAGATCATGGCCGACGGCACGCAGGCCAAGCCCATCGTCTTCACGAGCCAGTACGCCCCCGAGAAGCGGGCGCCCGGCGACTGGGGCGGCGTCATCATCCTGGGCAAGGCCCGCAACAACGTCGGCGAGCTCGTCATCGAAGGCGGCGTCGGGTCGGTGCACGGCGGCGCCGACGACGCCGACAACAGCGGCGTCCTGCGCTACGTGCGCATCGAGTTCCCCGGCGTGGCCTTCCAGCCGAACAACGAGATCAACGGCCTCACACTCGGCTCGGTCGGCAGCGGCACGGTCATCGACAACGTGCAGGTGAGCTACTCCGGCGACGACGCCTTCGAGTTCTTCGGCGGCGCGGTCAACGTGCGCCGCCTGATCGCGCTCGGCTCCATTGATGACGACCTCGACTTCGACAACGGCTACCGGGGGATGATGCAGCACCTCCTCGTCGTGCGCGACCCGCAGTACGCCGACGTGAGCGGCTCGAACGGCATCGAGTCCGACAACAACGCGGGCGGCACGGCCGCTGAGCCGCGCACCGCGAACACGATCTCGAACCTGACGATCCTCGGCCCGGTGGGCTTTGGGCAGAATACGAACCCGCTCTACCGGCGCGGCGCCCACATCCGGCGCTCCTCGCAAACATCCATCTTCAACAGCGTCATCGTCGGCTACCCGGATGCGCTGCTCCTCGACGCCGCCAACGTCATCGCCGACGCGCAGAGCGGCGCGCTCAAAATCAACAACTCGTTCTTCTCGGGCGCCCCCAAGACGACCGACGCCGCCTTCAACGTCGGCGCCTGGTTCGCCACGACGGCTTACAAGAACACGCTGCTCGCCGACCCGGCGGGGGCGATGCTGGCCTCGCCGTACACGTTCTTCATCACCCCGCGCGACTTCGACGCGCGCCCGGCAGCCGGCTCGCCGCTCGTCGGCGCGGCCGCCTTCACGGATGCGCGCCTCCAGAGCAACTTCTTCACCCAAACGACCTACGCCGGCGCCTTCGCCCCCGGCATGGCGCCGTGGTATCTGGGCTGGGCCAACTTCACCCCGCAGTACACCAACTACATGCAGGGCATCCCCGCCGCCGGGGAGCAGGACGCCGAGCTGCCGACGGCCGTGGCGCTCTCGCAGAACTACCCCAACCCGTTCAACCCCTCGACCACCATCGACTTCGAACTCGACCGGGCGCAGCACGTCCGCCTGAGCGTCTTCGACATGATGGGCCGTGAAGTCATGACGCTCGTCGATGGGGCCGCCCCCGCCGGCGCCTCGCGTGTGCAGTTCGACGCCTCGCGCCTGGCTTCGGGGGCCTACGTCTACCAGTTGCGCGCCGAGACGACGACGATCACCCGCGTAATGTCGCTCGTCAAGTAAGCGCGCACGCCCCCCAAAAGCGTCGTTGCAGGCCGGGGGCCGGTCATTACAGACCGGCCCCCGGCTTTTTTGCCCCGCGCCTTCCGGCCGCCCTTCGCGCCGATTTCGAGGGCGCGCGCGTTGCGCCCCGCCGCCCGGCAGGGCTATACTGCCGCAGCCCTTTCGGCCGGAGCCGCCTCGCGGCAACCCTGCGGCCGACCCCTCGTTGAAACGGCTATGAACGGCAGGCCCTGCGCCCGCCCCGGCAGGCAGCCCCCGCATGACGCACCGCTGGATCCAACGCGAGCTTTCGCAGCCCGAGCGCCTCGAAGCGCTCGGCAAGGCGCTGCTCGACCTTCCCGAGCCGCTCACGCGCGCCCTCTTGCTGCGCGGCGTCGCCACGCTCGACGAGGCCCGCGCCTTCTTCCGGCCTTTGGAACAGGCGCTGCACGACCCCTTCCTGATGCGCGACATGGACCGCGCCGCCGCCCGCGTCGCCGAGGCCGTCGCCCGCCGCGAGCGCGTGCTCGTCTACGGCGACTACGACGTGGACGGCACGACGGCGACGGCGCTCATGGTCAGCTTTTTGCGCGCCCACGGCGTCGAGACCCAGTTCTTCATCCCCGACCGCATCCGGGACGGCTACGGCCTCGGCAAGGCCGGCATCGAGGCGGCCGCCGCCTTCGGCGCGGCGCTCATCATCGCGCTCGACTGCGGCATCACGGCCATCGCGGAGGCGGAGGATGCGCGCGCCCGGGGCCTCGACCTGATCATCTGCGACCACCACAACCCCGGCCCCGCGCTGCCGCGCGCCTGCGCCGTGCTCAACCCCAAGCGCGCCGACTGCGCCTACCCGTTCAAGGAGCTTTCCGGCTGCGGCGTCGGGTTCAAGCTGGCCCAGGCCGTGCAAACGCTGCTCCCGCACGCCCCGTTCGACCTCGACGCGCTGCTCGACCTGGCGGCCGTCTCCATCGCGGGCGACATCGTCCCGATCACCGGCGAGAACCGCGTGCTCATGGCGCTCGGGCTGGCGCGTCTGGCCGGCGCCCCCCGCCCCGGCTTCCGCGCCCTCGCCCGCCTGGCCTCCCTCGACCTGACAGCCTGCTCCACGAGCCGCATCGTCTTTACGCTCCGGGCGCGCATCAACGCCGCCGGCCGCATGGGCGACGCCGGCCGCGCAGCCCGCTTGATGCTCGCCGCCGACGAGGCCGAGGCGGCGCCTCTGGCCGAGCAGCTCGAAACGGCCAACCAGCGCCGCCGCACGCTCGACCAGCAGACGCTCACGGAGGCCGCCGAGATGGCCGAGGCGCAGCTTGCCGAGGCCGACCGCAACGCCTTCGTCCTCTACCGCCCCGACTGGCCCCTCGGCGTCATCGGCATCGTCGCCAGCCGCATCGTCGAGCGCTTCCACAAGCCCGCCCTCCTGCTGGCCGACGCCGAGGACGGCCTGGCCAAGGGTTCGGCGCGCTCGGTCGAGGGCGTCAACATCTACGAAGCCCTCAAGGCGTGCGCCGAGCATCTGAAAACCTTCGGCGGCCACAACCACGCCGCCGGGCTGGCCCTGCCCGTAGACCGGATCGGCGCCTTCCGCGACTGCCTGGACGCCGCCGTGGCCGAGGCCGCCGGCGAAGCCGCCCCTCCGACGCTCTACGTCGATGCGCACCTGCCGCTCGGCCGGATCGACGGCCGCTTCCAGCGCGTGCTGAAGCTGTTCGAGCCGCACGGCCCCCACAACGACGCCCTCGTCTTCCAAACCAACGGCGTCGAGGTGGCCTGCGAGCCGCGCACGCTCGGCAAAACCCAGGACCACCTGAAGTTTGCCGTGCGCCCCCCCGGCGGCGGCGAGGTCATCGAGGCCATCGGCTTCGGCATGAACGGCCTCAAGGCGGTAGTCATGCAGGCATGGCGCGAAGGGCGGCCGCTCGACGTGGTGTTCTCGCTGGAAGAAAACGTGTGGAACGGCCAGACGAAGCTCCAACTGCGCCTGCGCGACCTGCGCCTGAGCGAGCCGCCCGCCTGAGCGAGCCGCCCGAGGGCGCGCGATCCGGCCGGGCGCGCCGCGCCGTATCTTCGGGCAGTCTGCGCCGCCTTCATCCCGCGACCGCTTCATGCGCACCCCGCACGTCCTCGCCCTGCTTTTCCTTCTGGCCGCCGCGCCGCCCGCCGCACGCGCCCAGGAACCGCTGCAATCGCCGGAAACGTTCCTCGGCTACGCGCTCGGCGCGCGTTACACCCGGCACGAGGCCGTCGCGGCCTACGCGCGCCACGTCGCCGGGGCGGCGCCCGGCGTGCGCCTGGAAGCCTACGGCCAGACGCCCGAGGGGCGGCCGCTGCTGGCGCTCTACGTCTCGACGGCGGCCAACATCGCGCGCCTGGAGGAGGTGCGCCGCAACAACCTGCGGCTGACGGGCCTGGAGCCCGGCCCCGGCGTCGCCGCAGGCGCGCCCGCCATCGTGTGGCTCAGCTTCGGGGTGCACGGCAACGAAGCCGCCGGCACGGAAGCGGCCCTGCGCGTGCTCCACACGCTCGCCGACCCGGCCAACGCCGCCGCGCAGGCGTGGCTCGCGGGCGTCGTCGTGATTCTGGACCCCTGCCTCAACCCCGACGGCCGCGAGCGCTACCTTCAGTTCTACCAGAGCCGGCTGGGGGCCGCCCCCGACCCCGACCCCGAGGCGCGCGAGCACCACGAGCCGCGCCCCAGCGGCCGCCAGAACCATTACTACTTCGACCTGAACCGCGATTGGGCATGGCAGTCACAACCCGAGTCGCAGGCGCGCATCGCGCTGTACCACCGCTGGATGCCGCAGGTGCATCTGGACGTGCACGAGCAGTCCTACACGGAGGGCTACTTTTTCTCGCCCGCCGCCGAGCCCATGCACCCGGCCGTCGAGCCGTGGCAGCGCACGTTCCAGGG
>CBDTTW010000043.1:0-18905 GCA_965363675.1 uncultured Rhodothermaceae bacterium | reverse complement strand
CGAGGTGGTGAAGCCCACGGAGTGGCCGCAGGACACCGCCACGGCGGCCCCACCGCAGACTCCGGCGCGCAGGATTCGGTCGCCGTCAATACGGCGTACAAACGCCTCTCGCTGGACATGCAGCACCTGTGGGAGCGGCGCAACTAGCCGCCGGGGCGCGCATTTAGCGCAGGTATTTCTTAACTTTGAGGCTCGCCTTTGCGCGCCCTGCTTCCCTTCGCCGCCCCCGCTGCCCATGAAGATCGTCGAGTACCTGGACGCCGCCTCGGAGCCGCTCGTTTCGTTCGAGATCATCCCACCTGCACGCGGCGGCTCCATCCGCAACATCTTCGACATCGTCGAAGCGCTGATGCCGTTCGAGCCGCCCTTCATCGACGTGACCAGCCACTCGGCGCAGGTGTACTACGAGGAAATGCCGGACGGCGCCTTGCGCAAGCGCGTCAAGCGGAAGCGCCCCGGCACCATCGGGCTGTGCGCGGCCATCAAGGGGCATTTCAAGGTGGAGACGGTGCCACACCTGCTCTGCAACGGCTTCACGCGCGAGGAGACCGAGGATGCGCTCATCGAGCTGAACTACCTCGGCCTTCAGAACGTGATGGCCCTGCGCGGCGACGACAGCGCCTATGCCAAGCCGACGCCGCCCGAGCGCTCGTGCAACCGCTACGCCGAGGCCCTCGTGCAGCAGATCCAGCACATGAACGAGGGCCGCTACCTGGAGGACCTCATCGACGCGGCGCCCACGGACTTCTGCGTAGGCGTGGCCGGCTACCCCGAGAAGCATTTCGAGGCCCCCAATCAGACGTGGGATTTGCTGCACCTCAAGCGTAAGGTCGATGCCGGAGCGCACTACATCGTCACGCAGATGTTCTTCGACAACGCGCACTACTTCGCCTTCGTGGAGCGCTGCCGCGAACTCGGAATCACTGTGCCCATCATCCCCGGCCTGAAAATCCTGACGAACAAGGCCCACCTGTGCAGCATGCCGCGCGCGTTCCACGTCAACATCCCCGAGGCGCTGGCCGCCGAGATCGAGGAGGCGCGCCCGGAGCACGTAGCCGACGTAGGCGTGGAGTGGGCGGCGCGCCAGACCGAAGAGCTGATGAACGCGGGCGCCCCGTGCGTGCACTATTACATCATGCAGTCGGCGACCACGGTCAAGCGCGTGCTGGAGCACATCCGCAAGACGGCGTAGGCCAGAGGCGCCGCCTCCGAGGGGCCGCCTCCGAGGCTTTCAGAAGGCGCAAGCCTTTGGCCGAGCGCCGCGCATATATGCGCAAGCGCTCACCTACCTTTCGCCTGTTGACGCGCCGGAGGGAGGGCGCGTTTTTCAGATTCCCCGGGGTCAATATGGTACGCTCGTAGGCTCGAACAGGGCCGCTATCCGGCTGCACAGCGGTTGTGCGCGCCGCTCAAACGAGGCCGTGAATAACTATTGATGGCACACGACGTTTGTGGATGAAGTGTGGATAACTTCGGAGGGCAAGCTTCCGAACGGCCTTCTTGGCACACGAGCCGGCTTATACATGTTATGGCAACGTTTAGCCAACAAGGATTTAACGAAGACGTGCTCTGTTTTATAAGCACTTATAGCCACTTGCGTTGCGCCCTCAGTCAGCATTTTAGGTTTTTTTAGGCGTTGGGAAGAGGGGGAGCGGGGCGGGGTGCACGCGGACCCCAAATGTGGATAACTCGGGAATAAGGTCCGCCTGAGGCAAAAAAATTGCTCTTCGCATGGCGTAGACTTGCGTTGTGCTCCGCCGTCGTTCCGCAAGAGGCGGCGCGTATATTTTCTTGCGCCGCCCGCGCCGAAGCGCTTCCGCAAGCGGCGCGCCGATCCTTTACCCCTATAGCGCCTGAATCATGAAAATCGCTGCGTGGAATGTGAATTCGGTGCGAGCACGCCTGGAGCGCTTGCTCGGCTGGCTGGCGCGTGAGGCTCCGGACGTGCTCTGCCTTCAGGAAACCAAAGCAACCGACGCCGACTTTCCGTACGAGCCGCTCCAGGCGGCGGGCTATACGGCCGCCGTCTACGGACAGCGCACGTACAACGGAGTGGCGGTGCTGACGCGCCGGCCCCCGGAGTCCGTCCGGCGCGGCTTCGACGACGGCGGCCCGGAGGAGGAAGCGCGCCTGATCGCCGTACGCACGGGCGGCGTGCACGTGCTGAGCGCCTACGCGCCCAACGGCAAAATGGTGGGCTCCGAAAGCTACGCGGCCAAACTGGCCTGGTTCGACCGCCTCGGGGCGCATCTGCGCGCGCACTACCGCCCCACCGATGCCCTGGTGCTTTGCGGCGATTTGAACGTAGCCCCCGACGAGCGCGACGTGGAGCGGCCGGAGTTCTGGCGCGGCACGGTGCTGTTCCACCCGTCCGCCCGCGAGGCCCTCGGCCGGGTGACGGCGTGGGGGCTCGTGGACCTGGTGCGGCTGCATCACGAAGGCCAGGGGCCGTATAGCTGGTGGGACTACCGCGCCCTTTCGTTCGCCAAGAATGACGGGCTGCGCATCGACCATGCGCTCGGGACGGCGGCGGCGGCCGCGCGCTGCACCGAAGCCTACGTGGACCGCGAGGCGCGCAAAGGCGAAAAGCCCTCGGACCATGCGCCCGTAGTCGTCGTGCTGCGCTAGGGCGCGAGGCTCATGGCGACCGGCAGCCCGACGATGTAGGCCGAGCCGGGCGTTTTCTCGGAGGCCGCCCCGATGATGCCGATGTCGCCCTCGTGGTCGAGCGACGCCCCGAAGGCCACCTCGCCTACGTCGATGACGCGCTCCTGCTCCCACTGCCCCGTTTCCGGGTTGCGGACGTAGAGGTACACCACGCGGTCGATGTTGAAGTCCAGCCCTAGCTGCTCGTCGTAGCCGGTGATGAGGGCGCGGTCGCCCGAGAGGGAGACGGTTTTGCCGAAGGCCCCGTAGTCGTAGGGGTAGCGCGGAGCGATGACCTCGGCCTCGCGCCAGGCGCCGGAGGCGTCGCGGGAGAAGATGGTCGCCAGGCCGGACTGCTTGCGCCCGCCCTTGCTCTCGCCGACGAGCAAGCGGTCGCCGTCGAGATCCATCGAGATGATGACCTCGTCGATGCCGCCCAGGCGCGCGGCCTGTCGCCAGCGCGCGGCGCCTTCGGGAAGCTCGAACACGTAGACGGAGCCGGGTTGGTTTTTGAAGTACTTGGAGGCCGCCACCGCGATGCGGTTGCCCTGGAGCACCCCCGAGCCGCCCATGATGCCGTAGCGCACCCCCTCGGCGGCCGTCAGGTGAGCCGCCATTTCCCAGAGGCCCGTGCGCGGGTTCGGCTCGTAGACGTAGGCCGCGCCGCCGTAGCGCTCGCCGGTGGGGTCGCCGCTGGTCGTGACGAGGACGCGGTCGCCGTCGATGGACACCGACGAGGCAAAAGCCCCTTCCTCGTAGCGCGGATCGGCCGTGAGCTTCTGGCGCTCGGTCCAGGCGCCGGTGCTGTCGCGCTCGAAGATGTAGGCGGCGTTGGCGTTGCCCGAGGCGAAGAAGTACTCGGCGGCGGCGATGATGGCCCGGTCGCCGGAGAGCGAGAGCGCGCGGCCGAAGAAGTAGCCGGGGGTGCAGTCGGTCGGGCTGAGGCGGGCCGCTTCGCGCCAGGCGCCGCTTTGGGGGTCGCGCTCGTAGACGTAGGCGGCCCCGGAGTTCTCGCCGCACACGTTTTCGGCGCTGGCGCCCACGAGCGCCCGGTCGCCGTCGAGGCTGACGGCCACGCCGAAGAAGTTGCCCGCCGTCGTGTCGGCGTGGCCGAGGCGGGCGATTTGCGCCTGCGCCCCGCCGGGCCGCAGCCCGAGCGCCAGCGCGGCGAGCAGGGCCATACTGCCGGCAAGGTATGTAAAGCTTCGCTGGTTCATTTGATCTGCGCGCCTCCGGGAGGATCTGCGCGCCTCCCGGACTCGTTACGAAGCACAGCCATAACAAGTTCTCGGGATACGCGTTATGAAGCCCGTGACACAGGGTTGACGCACCAGCGCGCGTATTATTGCCCTTCGCTCCGATTTCGGCCCCCCTCTCAACCCCGCGATTATGGCCCACTCCGACCCGCACGTCTTCGAGATCGAGTCCGACTTTACGCCTACCGGCGACCAGCCGCGCGCCATCGCCGAGCTGACCGAGGGCATCCTGCGCGGCGACGCGCATCAGACGCTGCTCGGGGCGACGGGCACCGGCAAGACGTTCACGATCAGCCACGTCATCCGCAACTTGAACCGCCCGACGCTGGTGATGAGCCACAACAAAACGCTCGCCGCCCAGCTCTACGCCGAACTCCGGCAGTTCTTCCCCAACAACGCCGTCGAGTTCTTCATCTCCTACTACGACTACTACCAGCCCGAAGCCTACATCGTCCACTCGGATACCTACATCGAGAAGGACATGGCGATCAACGACCGCATCGACCGGTTGCGGCTGCGGGCCACGAGCAGCCTGGTCTCGGGGCGCCGCGACGTGATCGTGGTGGCGAGCGTCTCGTGCATCTACGGCCTCGGCTCGCCGGAGGAGTACAAGGCGCAGATCGTGCAGTTCGGGCGGGGCACGGCGCTGCCGCGCAACGAGCTGCTGCACCGGCTCATCAGCATTTTCTACGAGCGCAACGACATCGAATTCGTCCCCGGCAAGTTCCGCGTGCGCGGCGACGTGGTGGAGGTGTTCCCGGCCTACCTGGAGGACGTGGCCTACCGCATCGCGTTCTGGGGCGACGAGATCGAGCACATCGCCACGATTGATCCGCTCAGCGGCAAGAAAATCGCGGACGTGGACTTCCTGACGATCTACCCCGCCAAGATCTTCGTCACGCCGGAAGACCAGTTGCAGCGCTCCATCGCCGCCATCGAGGAGGAGCTGCGCTGGCGCCTGGCGGTGCTGCGCAACGAAGGCCGCCTCCTGGAAGCGCAGCGCCTGGAGCAGCGCACGCTCTTCGACATCGAGATGATGAAGGAAGTCGGGTACTGCTCCGGCATCGAGAACTACTCGCGGCACCTTGCCAACCGGCAACCCGGCGAGCGCCCCTCGTGCCTGTTCGACTATTTCCCGAAGGACTTCCTGCTCGTCATCGACGAGAGCCACGTCACGATTCCGCAGGTGCGCGCCATGTACAACGGCGACCGCGTGCGCAAGCTGACGCTCGTCGAGCACGGTTTCCGGCTGCCCTCGGCGCTGGACAACCGCCCGATGACCTTCGAGGAGTTCGAGAGCATGACCAAGCAGACCATTTACGTGAGCGCCACCCCCGGCGACTATGAGATGGAGCAGTCCGGCGGCGTCTTCGTCGAGCAGATCATTCGCCCGACCGGCATTCCCGACCCGGAGGTGGAGATCCGCCCGACGGACAACCAGATCGACGATTTGCTGGAGGAGGTCCGCGCCCGCATCGAACTCGGCGAGCGCACGCTCGTCACGACGCTTACGAAGCGCATGGCCGAGGACCTGACCGAGTACCTCGACTCCTTCGGCGTCAAGGTGCGCTATCTGCACTCCGACATCGACGCGCTCGAACGCGTCGAGATTCTGCGCGACCTTCGGCTGGGCGCCTTCTCGGTGCTCATCGGCGTGAACCTGCTGCGCGAGGGCCTGGACATGCCCGAAGTGTCGCTCGTGGCGATCCTCGACGCCGACAAGGAAGGGTTCCTGCGGTCGGACCGCTCGCTCATCCAGACGGCGGGGCGCGCCGCGCGCAACGTCAACGGCCGCATCATCCTCTACGCCGATACGGTCACCGGCTCGATGCAGCGCATGATGGACGAGACGAACCGCCGGCGCGAGATTCAGATCGCCTACAACGCCGAGCATGGGATTGTGCCGCGCACGGTCTTCAAATCGCGCGAGCAGATTTTGCGCGGCACGGTGATCGCCGAGGAGAACACCGACAAATCCGAGGCGCGCAGCCGGCACTACTACGCCGGTCCGGAGCAGCTCCCGATGGCGGCCGACCCGGTGGTGCGCTACCTCACCGAGGCGCAGAAGCAGGACCTGGTGGCGCAGCTTCAGCGCGAGATGCTGGAGGCCGCCGAAAACCTGGAGTTCGAGCGGGCGGCCGAGCTGCGCGACAGCATCAGCCAGATCCAGGCCGACATGCAGAAAGCGGCCTCCTAGAGCGTTACCAGTTTGTGAATTAAGGGCGCCCCCGTGCTCCAAGCGGGCGCCCGCGTCGTTAGTAGAGGCGGGCGCACGCGCAACCGATCATCAGGGGAGGGCCGACCGTGGAGCATCTGGGCGAATTGCTGAAGAAGTCGCAGAAATACTTGCAGAGCGCAGCGGTGCTGCTCGAACTCGAAGATTTCGACTCGTGCGCCTCGCGGGCGTATTTCGCCATGTTCTTCGCGGCGCGCGCCTTGCTCCTGCGCGAAGGCATCAGCCCGGCGGGCAACCACAGCATCCGCTCCAGCTTTTTGCAAGCCTTCGTCGGCACAGGCGAGCTGCCTACGCGGGCGGGCATCGCCCTGGAAGAGGCGGCGGCCTTGCAGGAAATGGGCGACTATGCTTCCGAGTTTGCCGTCGGGCGGGCTGAGGCCGAGCGCACGCTTCAGGAGGCGGAAGCCTTCGTCAACAGCATCGCGCGGCGCGTGGCATGGGCGGCCCAACCTCCGGCGTGAAGCCGCCGCCAAGAGTTGCCCCGCCCTGTTGCAGTTGGGCGCAGGCGGCGCTAAATTAGTGGGCTTCGGGCGCAGGCAAACGCGGCGCGCCCACCCTACCGCATGTGCCATTTACCCGGAAGCCGGCGTCTACGATGAAAGCGAACATCCACCCCGACTATAAGATTGTAAAAGTGCGGCTTGCCGACGGATCGACGGTTGAGATGCGCTCCACGATGAAGGAGGACAACCTCGTTTCCGAAGTGGACGCCACCAACCACCCCTTCTACACCGGCCGCCGCCAGTACGTCGATACGGCGGGCCGCGTCGAGAAGTTTTTGCGCCGGTACGGCAAGAAGTAAACGCCGCGCGCGCGATTTGCCCGAGGCGGCCGCCCCTTTCCCCGGGCCGGCCGCCTTTTTTGTTGCATTCCTATCACGCCCGGCGCAGCGGGGCCGGCGGCCGCCGGCGCGTATCTTAACCGCTCCACCCGCCGAACGCGCGCCGCTATGCCCACCCCCTCCCTTGTCGAGCTGATCCGCGCCAAGCGCGACGGCCATGCGCTCGCGCCCGAAGACATCGCCGAGATGGTGCGCGCCTATACCGCCGGCGAGGCCCCCGACTACCAGATGAGCGCCTTTCTGATGGCGGCGTTCCTGCGCGGCCTCTCGGAGGCCGAAACGGCCGCCCTCACCGACGCCATGCTGCACTCGGGCGAGATCCTCGACCTGCGCGCCATTCCGGGGGTGAAGGTGGACAAGCACAGCACCGGCGGCGTCGGGGACAAGGTGTCGCTCGTGCTGGCGCCGCTCGTGGCGGCCTGCGGCGCGCCCGTCCCGATGGTCTCGGGGCGCGGCCTCGGGCATACCGGCGGCACCCTCGACAAGCTGGAGTCCATTCCCGGCTTCCGCACCGACCTTTCGGCGGCGCGCTTCGCCGAGGTGCTCGGAGCGTGCGGCGTGGCGATGATCGGGCAGACCGCCGAGATCGCCCCGGCCGACCGCAAGCTCTACGCCTTGCGCGACGTGACGGCCACCGTCGAGTTCATCCCGTTCATCGCAGCCTCGATCATGAGCAAGAAGCTCGCTGAAGGCATCGACGCGCTCGTGCTGGACGTGAAGTGCGGAGGCGGCGCCTTCATGCGGACCCTGGGCGATGCCCGCCGCCTGGCCGAAGCGCTGTGCGGCGTGGCGGCGCGCTTCGGCAAGCCGTGCGTGGCCCTCGTGACGAATATGAACGCGCCGCTCGGCCGCGCCGTAGGCAACTGGCCCGAGGTGGCCGAGAGCCTGGCGATGCTGCGCGGCGCCTACGCGCCGGGCCTGACCGAGGTGACGCTGGCGCTGGCCGCCGAGATGCTGCTGCTGGCCGGCAAAGCTTCCGGCCCGGCCCAGGCATGGGCGCTGGCCGAGGACGCCCTGCGCAGCGGCGCGGCGCTCGAAACGCTGCGGCGCATGGTCGCGGCGCAGCACGGCGACACGGCCGCGCTCGAACCCGGCTACCGGCGCCCCGACCAGCCCGAGGCCATCGAGATCACGGCCGGGCCGGAGCACGCCGGCCGGCTGGAGGCCATCGACGCCTACGGCCTCGGGCGGCTGAGCGTCGCGCTGGGGGCCGGGCGCGCCCGCAAGGAAGACCCCGTAGACCCCACCGCCGGCATCGAACTGGGCCGCACCGTCGGCGAGGCCGTGGCCCCGGGCGACCTCCTGGCGCGCATCTATACGCGCCGCCCGAGCGCCGACCTGGCGCAGCGCTTCACGAGCCTGCTTCGCATCAGCAAGCGCCCTCCCGCGCCCGAGCCGATGCTGCTCGGCAGACTCGAAGGCGGCCGCTGGACCGAGGGGGCGGCCTGCGAACGTTATTATTCGGAACCGCGCAGTGCATCTATTGCGCCCGGGTCACGTTAAAACGTACTACTTACTATATTAAATCACTATCGGCGCGCATACCCACTAACCTTCGAGCAGCCCCATGGCCATCTGGTCCCGTTTCGTCCGACTGATTAAATCTATGTTTGGCGGCGCCATCTCCGCCATGGAGGATCCGAAGCTGATCCTGGAGCAGAACATCCGGGAACTGAACGATCAGGTCCCGAAGATGAACGAGAACATCGCCACCGTCAAGGCGAACGTCATCATGCTCCAGAAGGAGGTGAAACGGTCTGAGGAAGAGATCCTCTCGCTCACGTCGAAGGTGAAAGCCGGCATCCAGGCCGGCCGCGACGACATCGCGCAGCAGTACGCCGTGCAGCTCGAACGCGCCCGCGATACGGCGGCGCGCACCAAGGACCAGCTCAAGTACGCTTCGGCGGCCTACGACAAGGCGCTGCAAGTGAAGAAAGCGTTCATGCGCGAGAAAGAGCGCAAGATCGGCGAGGCCAAGGAGGCCCTGCGCGCCCACGAACGCGCCAAGTGGCAGGCCAAGGTGGCCGACACCCTGGAGCAGTTCGAGGTGGCGGGCGTGGACCAGACCCACGACGAAATGCTCCAGCGGATCAACGAGGAGACGGCCCGCAACGAAGCCCGCATGGAAATGGCGCTCGACTCCATCGACCAGCAGGCTTTGCGCATCGAGGAGGACGCCGAGAGCATCCGCGCTTCGGAGCTGGTCAAGCAGTTCAAGCTGGAGATGGGCGTAGCCGAGCCGGCTCCGCGCGCCCCCGAGCGCGCGCGCCCGGAACTGGACGACGTGAGCGACGCCGACGTAGAGGAAACGCTGCGGACGCTGGGCAAGGAGCGCTCGCGGACCGAGTAAACGCATTTGCGCGCCGCGCGCTGCTGCGGCCGCCCCCACCAAACCACCGAGGGCGCGATGACGCGTGAGGAGTTCGAGCGCTTGAAGGAAGCGGAAAAGGCGCATCTGCGCAAGATGAAAGAGCTGCGCGCCCAAGCCCACGAGGCCGACCGCGCCCGGCGCCTCTCGGGCACGCTCGCCTCGATGGCGACGGGCGCGCGCGATCTGCTCGACGAGAACGCCCGCCTGGTGGGCGGCCTCTCGGAGAGCGCCGCGCTCGGCGAAGCGCGCTACGAGCTGGCGATGGAAGGGCGAGAGCAGGGCCCCGGCCCGAGCCTCGAAGAAGCCGAGGAAGCTCTTCGCAAGGAGCGCGCCCGCCGGCTCGTCGAGTCGATGCGCGCCGAGGCGGAGACCCCGGCGCCGCAGCAGCAACCGCCTGCGGGGCAAGCTTCGGCGCAGCAACCGGCCCCTCCGGCGGACGCGGCGGCGCTGCCCGAGAAAACCATCGGCCGGATGCGATAAACTTCGCGGCGGCGCTTCCGTAGACACGGGGGCAGGCGCTGCACTTCATCGGTAGAAGCGGCCAGGCCCCTCCGGCCTGCCGCGCAGGTTCGCATGAAAGACGCGGAAATCAACTACACCAAAGAAGCCTTTCTGAACCCCTGGAACCTCGGGTTCCTGATCGTCATGATGACGATTGCCTTCCTGCTCAGCGGGACGGAGCCGGTCTTTAACCTGGTGCTCATCATGGCCGCCGCCGCCGAGCTGTTTTACCTGGGCATCGTGCCCCGGCACGAACGGTTTCAGCGCCTCATCAAGTCGCAGAAGGCCGCCGAGCACGCCAAGCCGCCTTCGCAGAAAGAGGTCTTCGATCTGCTCTCCAAGCATGCGCAGCGGCGCTACATCCGCCTGCGCAAGCTGGAGAAGGATATCCAGGTCAACTACTCCAAGCTCAGCTACGCCTCGCAGGGGATGCTCAACAGCCACCTGCAAAAAATCGACGGCCTGCTGGACTCGTACCTCAACCTGCTCTACCAGAAGGAGCGCTTCGAGTACTCGCTGCAAGCAAACACCGAGGGCGAGGTGGCCCGCGACATTGCGACGCTGCGGAAGGACATGGGGCAGGACCCGCCGCGCGTGCAGGCCATCAAGCAGCGCCGCCTCAAGGTGCTGGAGCAGCGCCTGGGGCGCTTCAAGAAGGCGCGCGAGAACCTGGAGATCATCGAGGCGCAGCTTGCCACCATCGAGGACGCCACCAAGTACATCCAGGAGCAATCGCTGACCCTGCGCAACCCGGAGGAGATCACGTTCCAGCTCGACATGCTGCTCTCGGACGTGGAAGAGACGCGCAGCTCGGTCGAGGAGATCGAGGAGGTCTTCGGGCGCACCACCGATTTGCTGGGCGACCTGGATACGTACGAGTCCGAAGATCCGGACGCCGCCACGCGCAACCCGAGCACGGGCCTGCGCACCTGACCGCCGCCGACCAACAGGCATGCCCGGGGCTATGGAATTCGAGTCGCTCCTTTACGAAACCGACGAGGACGGCCTGGCCGTCATCACGATCAACCGCGCCGACCGCCTCAACGCGCTCGACGCGGCGGTGCTGGGCGAGCTCGACGCCGCCTTCCGGCGCGCCCGCGCCGACCGCGCCGTTCGGGGCGTCATCCTGACGGGGGCCGGCCCCAAGGCGTTCGTGGCGGGGGCGGACATCAGCCGGTTCGCCGAGTTCAGCGGCCTGGCGGGGCACCGGTTCGCCTTGCGCGGGCAGGCCGTCTTTACGCGCATCGAGGAGATGCCCAAGCCCGTCGTGGCGGCCGTAAACGGCTTCGCGCTCGGCGGCGGCTGCGAGCTGGCTATCGCGTGCCACCTGCGGGTGGCGGCCGCGCACGCCGAGTTCGGGCAGCCCGAGGTGAACCTGGGGTTGCTGCCCGGCTTCGGGGGCACGCAGCGCCTGCCGCGCCTCGTCGGACGGGGCCTAGCGACCGAGATGATCCTGACGGGCGCCCGCATCAGCGCCGAGCGGGCCTACGAGATCGGCCTGGTCAACCGGGTCGTAGCGGCCGAGGCGCTGCTGGAGACGTGCCGCGAGCTGCTGCGCGCCATTGCCGCCAAGGCGCCGCTCGGCGTGAGCATGTCGCTCGACGCGCTGCGCGCCAGCGATTTGCCCTTGCCGCAAGGGCTGCGCTACGAGGCGTCGCTGTTCGGGCAGGCGTGCGGCACCGACGACTTCCGCGAGGGCGTCGCGGCCTTTCTGGAACGCCGCAAAGCCGACTTCCGCGGTAAGTAGCCTGCCCTATGTTCTTCCTGTACCTGGCCCTGCTGCTGGCGCTGTGCGCCTTCTTCGCCGCCTCCGAGATCTCGTTCGTCGTGGCGAACCGCCTGCGCGTAGAGGTGCTGGCGCGGCGCAGCGGCGTGCTCGGCGAGCTGTTGCAGCGCGCGCTCGACCGCCCCTCGATGCACCTGACCGTCACGCTCGTCGGAGCGGCCATCGCCCTGGTGACCTACGCCACGCTCGTGACGCTCTACTTTCTGGAGCCGACGGCGCTCTGGCTGGAGCGCACGACGGGCATGGGCCTCCACGGCGCGCGCCTGGCGGCCGTGGCGCCGCTTACGCTCGGCGCGTCCGTGGCCCTCATCGTCTTCGGCGAGCTGCTGCCGCGCTCGGTGTTCGGCCCGATCGCCACGCGCGCCATTTTCTTCCTCGTGCTGCCGCTCTACGGCGTCTATGTGCTGCTGCTGCCGGTCATCAAACTCGCCGGCGGCGCCTCCTCGCTGCTCGTGCGCGCTTTGCGCAAGGACGCCGTGCCGTTCTCGCAGTTCCTGCGCCGCGACTTCGAGGTCATCATCCAGGAAAGCAAGGAGAGCGGCTACCTCGACGAGCAAAACAGCACCCTCCTGGCGAACGTCTTTGCCATGAGCAACATCCGCGTGCGCGAGTCAATGGTGCCGCGCACCGACATCGTAGCCGTCGAAGAGACCGACACCGTCGAGGAGCTGCGCAGGCAGTTCATCGCCTCCGGGCACGGCAAGCTGCCCGTGTTCCGCGAGAGCATCGACCAGATCGTCGGCTTCGCCTTCGCGCACGACCTTTTCGGCGCCCCGGCCGCCCTCTCCGACATCATCCGCCCCGCCGTTTTCGTCCCCGGCTCCAAGCGCTCGAAAGATTTGCTGCGCGAGTTCCTGGCGAACAAAACCTCCGTCGCCATCGTCGTGGATGAATACGGCGGCACCGCGGGCCTCGTGACGACGGAAGACTTGCTGGAGGAGCTCTTCGGCGACATCCAGGACGAGCACGACCACGAGTCGATGATCATGCGCCAGACGGGGCCGCACACATTCACGCTCAGCGGGCGCGTGCTCATCGACGACTTGCGCGAGAAGTTCGCCGTCGAGCTTCCCGACGGCGAGTACGAGACCATCGCCGGGTTCCTGCTCGACCGCGTCGGCGCCATTCCGCCGCCGCGCGCCGAGTTCGATCTGGAGGGCTACCGCTTCGTGATCCTGCGGGCCACGCCCCGGCGCATCGACCTGGTGCGGCTCATCCGCAGCCCTGCTACACCGCTGCGCCCGGCCACTGACGGCCAAACGCAAACACCAGCCGTACGTGCGTGAGCAGCATCCCGACGGCCCCGGAGCGCTCCAACCGGTCCTCGGGGGCGCCGGGCAGGCGCGGCGGGCTGAGGCGCGTCATCCAGAAAAGCATCTTTTCCCGGAGCAGCGTTTCGCCGGGAAAGGAAGCCGGCGGCAGTTGCGCCAGGTAAAAGGCCCGCTTGCGTTCCAGGCGCTCGTAGGCCGCCGCGCCGGGCGGGGCCTCGGCGCCCTCCTCGATCATGGCCGCCCCGACGATATAGTCGCGGTAGGTGAACGGCAGATCCGCGAGCGCGGCCAGCACGCCGGGGGCCGCCTCGGGGTGGGCGACCAGGCATAGCTCGGCCGCGCGCGTGGCGGCGGCGCTCACGAGGCAAAGCGTCTCCTCGGCCAGCAGCTCCGGGTCGGCGCCGGGCGCCTGCTCCAGCGCCGCCATCATCATCTCCTGCGTGGCGCTGAGCGAGCCGAGCGCGGCGAACGAGGCGAAGCGCGCGGCCATCTCGACGGCGGAGAGCGGCGCGGGGGGCTCAGATGTCGGAGGAAGGGGCATTATCTCCCGATTTCCCGAGCGACTCCCGCATGGACGTATCGGCTTGCAGGTTGCGCAGGTTGTAATAGTCCATGATGCCCAGGCGGCCGTTGCGGAACGCCTCGGCAATGGCGAGCGGCACTTCGGCCTCGGCCGAGACGACGCGCGCGCGCTGCTCCTGCACCGCCGCCCGCATCTCCTGCTCGTGGGCGACGGCGGCGGCGCGGCGCTCCTCGGCCTTGGCCTGGGCCACCCGGAGGTCGGCGGCGGCCTGGTCGATCTGGAGCTTGGCCCCGATGTTGTCGCCTACGTCCACGTCGGCAATGTCAATCGAGAGGATTTCAAAAGCCGTGCCTGAGTCCAGGCCCTTGGCGAGTACGACCTTCGAGATGGAGTCCGGGTTTTCGAGCACCATGGCGTGCGTCTCCGACGAACCGATGGTCGAGACGATGCCCTCGCCGACGCGGGCGATGATGGTCTCCTCGCCCGCGCCGCCGACGAGGCGCTCGATGTTGGCCCGCACCGTCACGCGGGCAATGGCGCGCACCTGGATGCCGTCCTTGGCGATGGCCGAGATGGGCGGCGTCTCGATGACCTTCGGGTTGACCGAGACCTGCACCGCCTCGAATACGTCGCGCCCGGCCAAATCGATGGCCGTGGCCCGCTCGAAGTTGAGGTCGATGTTGGCCTTGTCGGCCGAGATGAGCGCGTTGACGACCTTCTGGACGTGGCCGCCCGCGAGGTAGTGCGCTTCGAGCTGCGACGTGTCGAGGTAGATGCCCGCCTTGTGCGCCGTGATGAGCGGCTTGACGATGACCGACGGCGGCACGTTGCGCAGGCGCATCCCGATCAGGTCGCGGAAAAGCTTCAGATGCACGCCCGAGAAGAACGCCGTCAGCCAGAGCCGCAGCGGGACAAAGTAGAAGAAAAAGATCAGGCTTACGACGATCAGGAAGATGATCAGCAAACCCGAAATGGCAGACAGATCGCCCATGGCGTTTATCCGTTAACGTTCGGCGGCGGCCAAAGCGGCCGCGCCGGCTTACTCGGCTTCGTCGCGCAGGCCCATCTTGCGGTAATTGCCGCTGGCCCCGCCCGTTTTGGCGAGCAGGTGGATGCCCGTAATCTCGATGGCCTTCGAGATGGACTTGCACATGTCGTAGACCGTAAGCGCGGCGATGGAGACGGCCATCAGGGCTTCCATCTCAACGCCGGTGGCGCCTACGGTTTTGGTAAAGGCCCGGATCTCGACCGAATGTTCTTCCTCGCTGAGCGTCATTTCCACATCGACGCCCTTGACGTACACATCGTGGCAGAGGGGAATCAGTTTGCTGGTTTGCTTGGCCGCCAGGATGCCGGCCACTTGGGAGACGGCCAGCACATCGCCTTTGCGCACCGTGTTTTCCTTGACGCGCTGGAAGGCTTCCTCGCCGAGGAGCACGCGCCCCGCTGCGACGGCGGTGCGGATGGTAGGCGGCTTCTCGGATACGTCAACCATTAGAACCCCACCCTGGGGGTGAACATGAGTAAGAGGCACAGAGGTCGTCTCGGTTGGTTTACCTTCCGCGTATACGGGAGGATTCCCGGCAAGTTAGGGTCGGCGCACGCATTCGGCAACACCTTCCCGGCGGGCTGCGCCGTCAGCCGCCGATGAGGATCATGGGTCGGTTCTCCAGGTCCACGAGCCGGGCCGCCCCGGCGTGCGCGGCTTGCTTGCGCCCTACGGCCTGCCCGACGAGCGCAGCCAAGTCGGCGTCGGAAGCGCCCGCCCGGAGGGCATCGCGTAGGCTGACCTCGGCCGCCCCGTGCAGGCACACCTTGAGGGCGCCGTCGGCGGTGAGGCGCAGGCGGTTGCAGCCCGCGCAGAACTGCCGGCTCATCGACGGGATGAACCCGAGGCGCCCGGCCATGCCCGGCGCCGCGTAGAGCAGCGCCGTATCCTCGGCGGCCCCCGGCAGCAAGGTCAGCCCCGGCAACACGCCCGCGAGGCGCGCCTGCATCTCGGCATAGGGCAGGAAGGACGCCTCGCTCCAGCGGTTGCCGGCAAACGGCATGTATTCGATGAAGCGCACCTCGACGGGCTCGCGGGCGGCCCACGCGGCAAACGCGGGCAGCTCGTCGTCGTTGACGCCGCGCAGCACGACGCAGTTCACCTTGACCGGCGCGTAGCCGAGCGCCTGCGCCCGCCGGATGCCTTCGAGCACCTGCTCCAGGCCGCCCCGCCGCGTGATCTCGCGGAAGCGCCGGGCGTCGAGCGTGTCGAGGCTCACGTTGAGCGCTCGGACGCCGGCGCGCGCCAGCGGCTCCAGCTTCTCGGCAAGCAGCAGCCCGTTGGTCGTCACCCCGAGCGTGCGAACGCCGGGGAGCGCCGCAATCCGCCCCGCAATATCCACGATGTCCTTGCGGATGAGCGGCTCGCCGCCGGTCAGGCGGATTTTGTCCACGCCGCGCCCGGCGAACAGCGCCGCGAGCCGCACGATCTCGTCGGCCGTGAGCAGCGCCGCGCGGGGCGTAAGCGCCACGCCTTCCTCGGGCATGCAGTAGCGGCACCGCAGGTTGCAGCGCTCGGTCAGCGAGATGCGCAAGTACGTGTGGCGGCGCCCGAAGCCGTCCACGAGCGGATCGGCGGGGGCGGCCTCGGCAGGCGGCGCGTCCGTATGCGTTGGGATTTGCTCCATTTAGGGCGACAAGGCTCGGGAGGGTTACAAGCCGGCCTACGGGCAATAGTTCCGACCGGGCGGGCGCCTGCGGCGAGGCGGGCGCCGGGTCCGGCGTATTTGGAATTTTTGCCCGCGCCTTCCGAATGCGCTAATGGCGCGTGGGCAGGGCGGCGGCGCTTTAGTATACTACCGCCAAATCCACGGCGCTTTTCTGTGGGAAGCGCATTGGGGGTGTTATGAGAAGGTACCAAGGCTTACTGAAGCGCGCATCAGGCTGGAGCAGCGTTTACGGCCTCGCGACGGTGGTGCAAACGACGGGCTCCGCCTACCGGCGGCCGGGCGCGCGCCTGTTCGTTTCGCCGGAGGGCGCGCCGGTGGGCGCCGTCAGCGGCGGCTGCCTCGAAGCCGAGATTGCTCGCCGGGCGGCCGACGCCGTCGCCTCCGGGCAGGCGCGCGTGCTGGCTTTCGACGCCGGCGACCGCACGGGCCTCGGTTTCGGCTCGGGGTGCGGCAGCCTGGTGCAGGTGCTCGTGCAACCCGTGGACCCGGCCGACCCCTGGAGCGCTCCGGCGCTGCTGGCGCGCCTGGCCGCCGCACGCCGCCCCGGCGCGCTCGCCACGATCATCGCCGCGCCGCCGGGGCTTGCGGCGCTCCTCGGGCAAAACGTGTGCGTCCTCGCGGGCGAGGCGCACGGCCCGCGCCTGCCCTACGACCTCGGGGAGGCCCTTGCCGCCGAGGCCGGGGCGGCCCTGTCCGCCGGGGCCGGCCGTATCGCGGCGCTGCCCACGCCCGAAGGCCCCGTCGAAGCGCTCGTGGACCCGGTCCTCCCGGCGCCGCGCCTCGTCGCCTTCGGCGAGAGCCACGACGCCCCCCCCTTGCTTCAGGCCGCCGCGCTGCTCGGCTGGGAAACCGTGCAAATCGGCGCGCGCCCTCCCGGCGCCCACGCCGCCGCCGACTACCGCTTCGCCATGCACCCCGACGAGGCCGCCGCCCGCGCCGCCGTCGATGCCTGGACGGCCTGCGTCGTCATGAGCCACCACTACCCCCGCGACCGCGCGCTGCTCGGGGCGCTGCTCGGCTCCGACGCCTTTTACCTGGGCGTGCTCGGGCCGCGCGCCCGCACGGAAGCCATGCTCCAGGAACTCGGCCCCGCCGCCGCCCCCGGCCTGGCCCGCGTGTACGCGCCCGTAGGCTTGGACCTTGGCGCCGAGACGCCCGAAGAAATCGCGCTCGCCATCCTCGCCGAGGCGCTTCGCGTATGGACGCGCCGCTCCGGGGCCTCGCTGCGCGACGCCCCCGGCGCCATTCACGATTCCCCCCTTACGCCCTCACCCGTTTCCTAAGCTTTTCGCATGGCATCCCTCACGCATATCATTCTCGCCGCCGGACGATCACAGCGTATGGGCGCGACCAACAAGCTCTTGCTGCCGGTGAAAGGCGTCCCCATGCTGGGGCGCGTCATCGAAGCGGTGCAGGCCGCCGATCCGTACTACTGCGTCGTCGTGACGGGCTACGAGGACCGCGCCATCCGCGAAGCGCTGGCGGGCTACCCGGTGCGCATCGCCTACAACCCCGAGTTCGAGGCCGGCGTCTCCACGTCCATCCGGCGCGGCATCATCGCCGCCCCGGACGCCTCGGAGGGCTTTCTGTTTTGCCTGGGCGACATGCCGTTCGTGCGCCCGGAGACGTTCCGGGCCGTCGGCGAGGCGTTCGCGCAGCGCGGCGGCATCGTCGCGGCGGGGCACGAGGGGCGGCAGGGGCATCCGGTGGTGTTTCACACCGACTTCCGGGACGCGCTGCTGGCCCTTCAGGGCGACCAGGGCGGACGGCAGATCATCGAGGCGCACCCGGAGGCCGTCGCCGTCGTGGACGTGAACGACCCCGGCATCTTCGCCGATGTCGATACGCTCGAAAGCTACGAAGCCTACTGCCGCAACCCCGACTTCTCGTGAACGCCATGCACCAGACGCTCATCCGCGCCGAGGCGCTCCGCGACCTGCTCGGCCGCCCGGGCCTCGTCCTCGTAGACTGCCGCTTTTCGCTCCTGGACCCTGAGCGTGGAGCCGCCGACTACGCCCGCGCGCACCTGCCGGGCGCCGTCTACGCGCACCTCGACCGCGATTTGGCCGGGCCGGTGGCCCCGGGCCGCACCGGCCGCCACCCCTTGCCGGAGCCCTCGGCCTTCGAGGCGACGCTGCGCCGCTGGGGCGTAGAGCCGGATTCGCAGGTCGTCGCCTACGACGACCGCGACGGGGCCATCGCCGCGCGGCTATGGTGGCTGCTGCACTGGGCGGGGCTCCCGGCGGCGGCCGTCCTGGAAGGCGGCTGGCAGGCCTGGACCGCCGCCGCGCTCCCGACGAGCGCCGAGGCGCCCACGCCCGCCCCCGGCAGCGTGCGCGTCGTTCCTCAGGCCGCGCTCGTGGCCGGCGCCGAGGCCGTCGAGGCGTGCAGCGCCGCCGGAGGCGCGGGGCTGCTCGACGCGCGCGCCCCCGAGCGCTACCGGGGCGACGTGGAGCCCATCGACCCGGTCGCCGGGCACATCCCCGGGGCGCGCAACGCGCCCTACGCCGGCAACCTCGACGCCGACGGCCGCTTCCTGGCGCCGGAACGGCTGCGCGCGCGTCTGGAAGGCCTGCTCGAAGGCGTCCCCGCGGCGGAGGCCATTTGCTACTGCGGCTCGGGAGTGACGGCGGCGCACAACGCGCTTGCCTTCCGGCACGCCGGGCTCGGGATGCCGCGTCTGTACCCCGGCTCGTGGAGCGAGTGGATCACGCGCCCGGAGCGCGGCGCAGCCCTCGGCGAGGCCCCCTGACGCCT